>CAISUK010000142.1 GCA_903888645.1 uncultured Pseudomonadota bacterium
AGAAAATCCCAGCTTCATATCCACGGGACGAAGAAAACCGACCCGAAGAAAATCCAGTTTCACGCCGGCCAAGTAAATCCAGTTTCACCTCGGCCGCGACACCAAACCCCTGGCACCAGTCTGGTTGGCACCCATCACACCCAATCCATCGCACTGCGCCAGCCCCGTGTAGTTCAGATCCGTCCCGTCCTGGATGCACAGCACCGTCTAGTGCGCCTTCATCCGTTGTACCGTACGCGCACGATGGGGTGCCAGGATCGCCGGTACGCTGACCTGCGCGTCATCGGGCTGATCGATCAGCCGGTAGTAGCCCTTGACCGCAGCCCAGTCTCCTCGCGCCACACCAGAGAATGCCTGGCCGGGCATCGTCGCCAGCGTACGCGCGCTGTGCACGAGTCGCTCGCTCAAGCGCCGATCCCCAAGCTTGGCACCGCCAAACTCCTGCTGTGCCCAGCCATCGCCTGCCAAGCCCTCGGCCAACCCCAGGGCATGGGCAACGACGGGTTCGACCCCGCCCAGGCGTTGTCGGAAATCGGCTTGCAGCGGATACACATAGATGGCTTTGACGCTCTTGGCATGGCTGTGCGCGCGGTCTTGGCGACCGCGTCCCTTGGTTCGTCCGATCTCGATCCAGTTGGCCGCCTGATAGCTGGTGCCCGCAAACCGGTCGATCTCCACGAAGCTCTCAACGAGCCATGGACGGTATCCGCCATGGCGGCAATCGCGCTTTCTACGAACCTTCTGAGGACATCATTCAGCTACCGCCACCGGCGTGGTTCAACGAGCGGGAGGATTATTACGCCACGGCGCTGCATGAACTGACTCACTGGTCCGGTGCTCCGCACCGACTCGACCGGCCGCTAGGCAGACGTCATGGTATCGACGCCTACGCGTACGAGGAGCTAGTGGCTGAAATGGGTGCAGCATTTCTCTGCGCTCACTGCGGCCTGCCCGGGCGGCTTGAGCATGCCAGCTACATCGACTCATGGCTGGATGCCCTGCGCCGTGACAAGCGGTTGATCTTTGTCGCAGCGGGTGCCGCCCAGAAAGCGGCGGACTACGTGCTGGGTGAAGCGGTCAGCGCGCCGGCACCAGCGAGCGAAGCTCAACCCATCCTCGTAGCGGAGGCAGCATGAGCGACGACCAGCTGATCGCCAGCGCGCTGGCAATTCTCTCGCGCCGGATGCGTGCCACCGACCAGTTGTCATCACCGTGCGCGGTGCGTGACTACCTGCGGCTGTCGATCTCCGGCAGGGAACACGAAGTTTTCGTGGTCGTCCTGCTCGATGCCCAGCATCGGGTTCTGCGCTGCGAAGAACTGTTTCGCGGCACGCTGACACAGACCAGCGTGTATCCCCGCGAGGTGGTCAAGCTGGCGTTTTCTGCCAACGCCGCCAGTGCGATCTTTGCTCATAACCATCCCAGCGGTGTCAGCGAACCGAGCCGCGCCGATGAGCTGCTGACCCAGAACCTCAAGTCGGCGCTGGCGCTGGTGGACGTCAAGGTGCTGGACCACTTTGTCGTCGCCGGTGCCGAGGCGATCTCGTTCGCGGAGCGCGGCATCCTGTAATTCAAGCCGTACGAGCGTCATCGTGATGCACGCTCGCTAAACCCAAGCATCGCATTTCGCAACGCCCGGTTAGATGGCCTTCGGCTGTCACCGGGCGTTTTGCGTTTACAAGGAGCAATACCATGAAAGCAAGCAACGACAATTACTTCAGCACCCTCGCTGCCATCAACGTCAATGATCACGTCGAGCGGAAAGGCCAGTTTACTTATTTGAGTTGGCCGTTCGCCGTCGCGCAACTGCGGCAGTTCGACCCAACGGCAACGTGGGAAGTGAAACGCTACGGCGATCTGCCGTAACGCCCCTGCCAGCGCCAGAGAAGCGCGGTGACACCATTACGGCTGCTCAGATTGGTTACGTCAACAAGCTGATCAAGGAGACCGGCACGGAAGTGCAGAAAGTGCTCGACTACTTCGGCATCGAGCGCATTGAGGACATCGCCAAGTCCGAGGCCAGCCGCGTCATTCGCAGCCTTGAGCAGTCCCGGAATAGGAGGGACGCAGCATGAGCGCCGTACTCAAACTGGTTCAAGGCACACCCGCATGGCATGAGCATCGGCGCACCATGCGCAATGCCAGCGAAACCGCTGCTGTGCTGGGCATCAGTCCGTGGCTTACGCCCTATGGTCTATGGTTAATCAAGACCGGGCGTAGCACGCAGGAAGTGACTGCGCCCATGGCCCACGGCACAAAGCTGGAGCCGGAAGCCAGAGCAGCGTATGAGAACGCCACCGGCGAGATAATGAACCCGCTGGTCATGCAGGACGGGCCATACTCGGCCAGTCTCGATGGGATCAACCTCGCTGGTGATCTGATCGTCGAGATTAAGTGCCCGTTTCGCGGAAAGCTGTCGAGCCTGTGGCGCGAGGTGGTCGAGGGGCGGATTCCCGACCACTACAACGTGCAGATTCAGCACCAGTTGATGGTGTCAGGCGCAGCCACCGCCCACCTGTGGGTCTATTCCGACGACGAGGGAATCCTGCTCAAGGTCGAGCGGCAGGAGCCGCTGATGGCGACGATCCGCGATTGCTGGAACGAGTTCCAACAGTATCTCGACAGCGACACACCGCCACCGTTGTCCGATGCCGACTCAGCGCAGCGCGACGAGCCGGCTTGGGTCGGCGCAGCGTTGGCCTACCTCGAAGCCAAGCGAGGTGCCGATGCTGCCGACGAGCGGCTGGAGGCGGCTAGGAAGGCGGTTGTAGGACTGTCAACCCATCCGAGGGAGACCGGTGGCGGCGTCAGCGTAGTGCGGTTGTGGAAACAGGGTGCGGTGGACTACAAGCGGGTTCCTGAGCTTCGCGGCGTCGACTTGGATCGCTACCGGGGGCAGGGAAGAGAGGAGGTGCGAGTGACCGTAGTGAAGTGAGGCCGCAGGTGGCGTGACGATTCCGATGCCAGTTGGTACAATCTGATCACGTCGTGGGGTTCACTCAGTGACTCTGAGTAAGTGCTGTGATTCAGTTTTTGGTAGCTTTACGGGTGGGTAGTAACAATGGCGTGGGGGCATGATTGGGGGCATTTCAAAGTTCGAACTGAGGAAAGCCCAGTATCGGCAAGTGTTTTAAGGTGAAGTTCGAGCCCGTCAGCACCACCAAATTTTCAGTCGATTGGACTATGCGCACCCGGAGAGTGTGGGCGAATATTGTGACCACCTTCGCTGCAACAGGAATTGGTGGTCCATGTACTTTGAATACCGGCTGACTTGCCGGTGCGCGGAATAGAGGTCCAGTGACTCCGCATATTCGTGTAAGGGCGAACCTGTCGACGGTTCGCCTTTTTTCGCATGCAGTCGGCAAAATGGCAAGGTCTGCCCTAACAAGTTTCTCCAAGGTAAATCCGCATGTTCGATACCGTTCGCAACAACCCGAAACTCATTCAGGGATTTCTTGTCCTGATTACGCTGCCCTTTGCGTTCTGGGGCGTTGAATCTTACGTTCGAAATGCGGGAAGCACGAATGATGTTGCCAGTGTTGGCGACAGCAAAATTTCGCTGCAGGAGTTGCAGAAGTCGTTGACTGAGCAGCAGGATCGCATGCGTGCGACGCTCGGCAAACAGTTTGATCCGGCCATGTTCGATACGCCCGAAGTGCGGCAAGCCGTGCTCGACTCGCTCGTCAACCAGCGGCTCATTGCGCTGCAAGCAGCCAAGGCACGCTTCAACATTGGCGACGCGCAGCTTGCCCAATTCATCGCGAATATTCCGCAACTGCAGGAAGGTGGAAAGTTTTCCCAGGAACGCTACGAAGCACTGGTCGCCGGGCAAGGCTTGAACAAGGAAGGTTTTGAGGCGCGCCTGCGCCGTGACCTGGCCTTGCAGCAGATCGCCGCCGCCATTTCTGATACGGGCGTCATTTCCCGTGCTTCCGGTAATCGCTGGCTGGCCGCACAACTTGAGGAACGCGAGATCAGCGAAGTCTTTATTCATCCTGAACAGTTCCTTGCTCAGGCCAAAATCGCTGATACTGCCGTGAAAGCTTATTACGACGCGAACAAGCAGCAATTCGAAACTCCCGAGCAGGTGCGCGCTGAATACCTGGCCCTGAGCCGCGACGCGCTGACTGACCAAGTGACAGTTAGCGAAGACGAAATCAAGAAAGCCTACGCCGAACATGCTGATCGTTATCGCCAGGCCGAACAACGACGCGCCAGCCACATCCTGATTCGCGCCGCCAAGGATGCTTCGGAAGCAGACCTCAAGGTCGCCAAGGCCAAGGCCGACGAAATCCTTGTGCAACTGAAAAAGTCGCCTGGCGATTTCGCCAAGCTGGCCAAGGCGAGTTCGCAGGATCCCGGCTCGGCCGAGAAGGGTGGCGATCTCGACTGGATTTCCCGCGGCATGATGGTCAAGCCCTTCGAAGATGCGGTCTTCGCCCTGAAAGAGAGTCAGATCAGCGACGTGGTCCGTTCCGATTTTGGCTTCCACATCATCCAGTTGACCGGCATTAAGGCCGAGCAGGGTAAGCCGCTGGAGCAGGTGCGCGGTGAAATTGCAGCAGAACTCAAGAGTCAGGGAGCAGCAAAGAAATACGCCGAAATTGCCGAGGGGTTCAGCAATACCGTCTATGAGCAGGCCGACAGCCTCAAGCCGGCGGCGGATAAGTACAAGTTGGTCATCCAGCAGTCGCCGCTGATTGCCAAAGGCGTGCCGACGCCGGGGCCATTCGGCAACGCCAAGTTGAGCAAGGCATTGTTCTCGGACGACGCCGTCAAGAACAAGCGCAACACAGAAGCCGTTGAAGTGGCGCCCAACAGTCTCATTGCTGCCCGCGTGGTCGAATACAAGCCGGCCGCTCTGGTGCCTTTGGAGACTGTCAAGGCGGAAATCGAAAAGCGCTTGACGCGCGAGGAGGCGGGCAAGCTGGCACGTGCCGATGGCGAGGCGCGGTTGGCCAAGCTGACCAAAGGCGAACAAGCGGATGCGGCTTGGGGCGTCGCTCGTAATGTGCAGCGCGTTGGGGCGCCTAACCTGCCGCCGGCCGCCGCCGGGGCGATATTCAAAGCCGACGCCGCAAAGTTACCGGCATACGTCGGAACGGAGTTGCCTGATGGCGGCTATGGGCTTTACCGCATTGGCAAGGTGAAAGCGTTTGCCGCTGCCGAGAAAGAAACGCCGCAGGAGGGTCAGCTTCGCAAGCAATATTCCCAGCTGGTTGCCGAAGAGGAGTTCGGCGCCTGGTTGATAACGCTGCGTCAGCGCTTTCCGGTCACTATCAACAAGGTCGCCCTCGAAACCAAGGAGCGCCCGTAACGGCGTCGGTTGATCAGGTAAAAGCAGGCCAGGCAAACAGTTCGCAACGAGCTGCTCGCCTGCGGCGACAATGCATCAACCCGGCATGGGTTCGGCGTTGCCCAGCGCCGTCGTGTTGAAACCGCCATCGACATACATGATTTCGCCGGTGACGCCACTGGCCAGGTCAGAGAGCAAAAAGGCAGCGGCGTTGCCGACTTCCTCGACGGTGACATTGCGCCGCAGCGGCGCGTGGTGTGAATTGTAGGAGAGCAACTTGCCGAAGTTGCCGATCCCCGATGCTGCCAATGTCTTGATCGGCCCGGCGGATATGCCATTGGCGCGAATGCCTTCCGGACCGAGGCAAGCTGCCATGTAGCGCACCGAAGCTTCCAGACTGGCTTTGGCCATCCCCATGACATTGTAATTCGGCATGGTGCGAATGGCGCCTAGATAGGAAAGCGTCAGCAGCGCAGCGTTGCGGCCTTTCATCAACGGCCGCGCAGCCTTGGCCAGCGCCGCAAAGCTATAGGCGGAAACGTCGTGGGATATGCGAAACGCCTCGCGTGAAATGGCGTCGAGGAAATCGCCTTCGAGCGCCTCGGTGGGTGCGTAGGCAATCGAATGAACCAGTCCGTCGAGACCGTCCCAAGCCTGCCAGACAGCGGCGAACAAGGCCTCGATCTGGGCGTCCTCGGCGACATCGCAGGGAAAAATGAGGGCGTTGCCAAACTCGTCGGCGAACTTGGCGGCACGGTCCCTGAAGCGCTCGTTCTGGTAGGTGAACGCAAGCTCTGCCCCTTCACGGTGACAGGCTTTGGCAATGCCATACGCAATTGATCGGTTGGAAAGCAGCCCGGTGATCAGGATGCGTTTACCAGCGAGAAACCCCATGTTGTTCCCCTGTTTGAAATCGTCGCGGATTATAACGGATCGCCGCCTATCGGCCCGTCATGGTTTGTGAAAAGCTACAGGCGGTCGCAATCGGCATGAGCTAATTGCTGGGCACGTCCTGCGCAGCTGGCATCGCGAAGGGCTGGCCGGCAGCACAGACACGGCTCGAACGCAGCAATGGGGCAATCTTTTCGCCAAAGGCCCGGCTTGGTACGGCGACAGTGAGCACTCGTTCGCCGTTCTGGAAGCGTTCGACGACGATGCCGGCGGCAACCAACTGGCGATCGTGACCCTCGAGCAACAGCGGCCCGCCGGACATGCCGGGGCGCACGGCACAGTCGGCGACGAGCAATTGCTCGAACATGTCGCCGCCATAATGGCCGCGCCGCAGCGGGCAATGCTCGTGAGCATATAAATAGGTCATGCCGCGGCTGGCGGCGTAACCCAACGCGAATAACGGTGTATCGGCTGGAAGGGTGGCCGCGCCATAAAGTAGTTTGAATGGCTCGATACCCGCCAGCGGCTGTTCCAGTTCAATCAGTGCCCAGTCCCGCGCGACGTTGTCGAAGTTGAAACCGCCGTCGAAGCGATGCGCCACGAAGCGCTCGTTGGCGGCAATGACCTTGCCATAGATCTCGTTTTGCCTGAAGACAAATGCCCGCTCCCCGCTGGAGGGAACAAAGCGAATTTCCTGCCCTATCGCCACCGGATCCAGATCTCTGGCGACCACATGGCCGGCCGTGAGGACATGGCAGGGTGTGACTAGAAAGCCGCTGCCCATGGCACGGACGTGATCGCGGTCGCCAACGATCACCATGCCGATGGCACCGAGTCGGCCGAGCAACGGCGAGTTCTTTGCCAGCGGTTGCAGATCGATGTCGGTCGCGGCTGACGCCGCCTGCATCGTCAGGAGCGCCAGTGAAAAAACCAACGGCAATAATCGCAACGGCATCAGCGTCAAGTGCGAATCAACCGGCCCGGTTGCGCATATGGTCGGCCAGATCGGCCAAGGCCTTTTCCAGTCCGGCGCGAAGCTTGGCATCGCCGATTTCGTCGGCCATCGCCAGCCGCATGCACATCAACCATTGGTCGCGGGCGTTGCCGTCAATCGGAAATGGCAGATGGCGAGCGCGCAGGCGCGGGTGGCCGAAACGCTC
Source organism: uncultured Pseudomonadota bacterium (assembly GCA_903888645.1). Taxonomy (GTDB): domain Bacteria; phylum Pseudomonadota; class Gammaproteobacteria; order Burkholderiales; family Rhodocyclaceae; genus CAISUK01. The sequence goes on from CAISUK010000142.1 coordinate 7,348, forward strand.
GACATAGAGTTGCGGACCGCCAAGCCAGCCGGTCAGATACATGAAAAGTTTCTCCTCCGAGCCGGCCAGGCTGGGCGGGTGAAGTTGCCGAATGGCATAGGCCTCAGGGAGTGTGTCCATCAACTCATAGAAGCGGCGGACCAGCGCGCGGATGACCGCTTCACCGCCCAGCAGTTGGTAAGCGGTGATGGTCGGCAGCGGTTCAGTCGTCATTTTGGTTTGCTGGGCAGCGTAATGCGAGCGACCAGCCCGCCGCCAGCGCGGGGCATCAGCTCGAATCTGCCGCCATGGCTGCGCACGACGCGGTCGACGATGGCCAAGCCAAGGCCGGCACCGCTGGCGTTGCTGCGAGCGCTTTCCAGGCGCGTGAATGGCAGTTTGAGTCGTTCCACTTCGCTGCCAGGGATGCCCGGTCCGCGATCGCTGACGTCGATGTGACACTCGCCCTTTGTAGCGCCCAAAGCCAGCGTTACAGGTTCCTTTTCGCCGGCATAGCGCAAGGCGTTTTCGATGAGATTGCCGACAGCTCGGCGCAGGGCCTGTGGCCGCAGCGCTATAGTTGTCGGTGCCTGAATGCCGACGAAGTCGGTTACCACGTCGTAACCGCGGCGCTGGTACTGCCCGGCGACATCTTCCAGCATGGCTGCGAGGTCAAGCTCTTGTGGCGCTTCGCCGCCGTCGGTGCGGGCGAAATCGAGGAACTGGCCGATGGTCTTGTCCATCTCCTCGACATCAATCTCCATGCCTTCGCGCGTCATGGCATCGGCGCCGCTCATTTCGATACCCATGCGCAGGCGCGCCAGCGGCGTCCGCAAATCGTGCGAAATACCGGCGAGAATCAGTGCCCGATCGGCATCCAGGCGGGCCAGATCGCGCGACATCTGGTTGAACGTGCGCGCCAGCGTCGCCATTTCCTCCGGGCCGTCTTCGGCGACCGGCGCCGGCGTCCGGCCGCGACCGATTTCCCGAGCGGCGGCGGCGAACGCCTGCAACGGACGGGTCACGCGAAACACGATCAGCCAAGCGCCGGACAGCGACAGCAACAGCGCCGCAGCACCCCAACCCAGCCACTCCCAGGGGATCGAGCGCTCGATTCGTTCGCGCGGCAGAGCGACCCAATATTCGTCATCGTCCTCGATGCGGAAGCTGACAAACAAGGCTGCCTCGCCATTGCGCTGCAGCGCCAGTCGGGTCCCAGGACCGAGTTCGGCGCGGAGCTGTTCCTCTGCCATCCGCAACATCGGCAGATCGGGCAGCGGTTCGACCGTGTCATCGTCATTCGCCGGATAGATGCGTATACCCTCGCGCTCCGACAATTCGTCAAGGAGGGCATGGCGTTTTGCCGGTTCGGCGCTGACCAGCGCTGCCCGAGTCAGGTTGACGACGCTGACAAGCAGTTGTGTCAGTTGCCGCGCGCGCGGTTCACGTTCATAGCTGCTGAAAATGGCGAACCAGGCCAGCACCGAGAGCAACATCAACAGCGTTAGCAGCAGGAAAGTGCGCAGGAGCAGCGTGCGCGGCAACAAACTGCGCGGCAGCAAGCTCATTTCAAGCGTGTTTGCTGCCGTCCGGAACGAAAACGTAACCAAAACCCCAAACGGTTTGGATATAGCGCGGCTTGCCGGCATCATCCTCGACCAGTTTGCGCAGACGCGATACCTGCACATCGATGGCGCGATCGAACACCTCGTACTCGCGGCCGCGCGCCAGCTCCATCAACTTGTCGCGGCTCATCGGCTGACGCGGGTGGTCAACCAGTACTTTGAGCACGGCAAATTCTCCGGTCGTCAGCTGTGTGATCTCTTCGCCGTGATGCAATTCGCGCGTCGCCAGATTCAGCCGTGCCGGGCCGAAAGTGACAACCTCTTCGCTGCCCGCCGGCGCACCTGGGGGTGGCGGCGCGGCGCGGCGGCGCAGCACTGCGTTGATGCGAGCGACCAATTCGCGCGGGTTGAATGGCTTGGGCAGGTAGTCGTCGGCACCGATCTCGAGACCGACGATGCGATCGACTTCGTCGCCCTTGGCGGTGAGCATGATGACTGGCGTATCGTTCTTGGCACCGCGCAGGCGGCGACATATGGACAGGCCGTCCTCGCCCGGCATCATCAGGTCGAGCACGATGAGATCGTATAATTCGCGCCCCATGGCCTTGTCCAGCCCGGCAGCGCCTTCAACGGCCTTGACAGCAAAGCCCTGGTCGTTGAGGTAACGCTCGAGCAACTGGCGCAAGCGCAGATCGTCGTCGACGACAAGGATCTTCCGTTTGTTTTCGTTCATGGCGCTCATCCTAGCTGGAATCGGGTTGCCTGCGCCAGCGTTTGGATGGGTGCGATTACAACTTATTACATATTCCCGGCGGCCGTCACAGTAGGCTTACACGGGGATCCTAATGTGCCACCCTGGGTGCAAATGGGTGTTCAAGGCGGGCAAGATGAAAGCGAAAGTTGGAACCGGACTGGTGATGCTGCTGACGGCAATTGTGCCGCTGGCAGCGCACGGCCGCGACAACGAGCGCAGCGGTGACCGCCCCCGCGGCAATGAGTCTCTTGAGATACAGCGGGCGGCGCCTGCGCAGCAATCATCCCCCGGCATAGATCCGCGCCAACTGCGCCGCGATCCGCACGAAGATCCCCGCGCTTCTCGCCTTTCCCCGGAAGAACGACGCCAGTTGCGTCGCGACATCAATGACGCCGGGCGAGAACTTTATCGCCGGCAACGTCAGCACCGTCAGGACTGAACCGGACGGCTAGTCCTGCCATGGCAGGCGGTGGCTTTTCAGAGTTGATTGCGCGGCAAGGGTTTTGCCGAAATCCACCGCACAAGTTGCCAAACTCAAACCGATACGCTGAGCATGGTCCCGATGCGCTGACCCTGCGTATTTGTCACTGGGCGCGGTGGCTGGCTCTGTTGTGATTGCTGATTCTGGGCCTGTTTGGCTTTTGCCGCTTCGTCTGCCGATTTCACGGCGGCGGTCGGTTGGCTTTGTTGCGTCGGTCGCGGCAACTGCAGCTGCTGCGGGGCGTTCGATGCGGAACTGATTGCGCTCGCTTCCATGACTTCTCCTTGGCAACGGACTAGGCCGTCGTGTTGACAATCTTGCCGGTGACCTGGCCTTGGCTATTTGTCACCGCTGCGCCGACCGAACTAGCGGGTGGCGTTGGCGCGCTCGGCGCCGCCTCAGTCGGCACCTGTTCGCGACTAATTACCTGATCCACTGCTTTTGACAACTGCGTAATAGCCTGCTGCGCGGAACTGAAGGCCGCCAGCCCTTGGCGCGCCTGCCCCGCTTTCGTCTGAGCCTGATCTGACTGAACGTACAGAGAACGGGCGTTCTCCTGCTCGTGATCTGCCACGCGCTGCGCCGCATCAGCCTGTGCCTTCAACGCTTGCGCTGTCTGCTCGGCTTGATCGGCATTGCGCCTAGCCTGCTGCAAGCGGATCTGCTGCAAGCCATAGTCATTCGCGCTGGTGGTAGAGGAAACCGAAATCATGACCGTCAGGTAAACTTTTAGTAAGTAAATCATAGACTGATCGTCGTCGGGCGACAAGATCGTCAGCTCAGCTCAAACAATTTCGTGGTGAAATCGGTCAGTTGATGCTCAGGCTGCGCTTGACAATGAACGGCCAAACGAGCCACGCGACGCTGCATTTCAGTGAGAGCTTGAGAGCATGCGGCGATTGCGGATTTTCCGCGGCGACAGGAAACAAAGTGGGTCGCCTCTCTCAAGCCATGTTGTTAACGGCCGGCAGGCTGTCGCAACTTCGTCACCGCCTGCGCGCGGTTCGTTACATCCAGTTTGTGGAAGATGCGCCCCAAATGACTCTTGACAGTACTCGCGCTGAGGTCAAGGATAATGCCAATTTCAATGTTGGTTTTGCCTAGGCACACCCATTCCATGATTTCTGCTTCACGCTTGCTCAAGGCGCTATTTGTCAAAAATTGATTCGACTGCACAGGCGACTCGCCCGGCGTCTCGACATGCAGGTGGACGATGCGTCTTAATGCTGCATCGATATAGGGTACCAGCAACTCAAACATCATGGCCGGGGACGATGTCTGACCGGGCATGGTTTGCGCATCCTGATCGAACGCCATGAAAAAGCTATGGTCGCTGCCGCGCTTGTCCAAAATGCCGTGCACGAGTACCGAGTGCATCGCAGAGAGGCTAGTCGGAGGCAACGTGTCGACGCCAGCCAAAAAGTTATGGTGTGCGAGTATGTCTTGCCAGTTATCCACGCGAAAGGGGCAACGCCCGCGTTCGACCCAGAAAGAGAACATGGCTGCGATCAGCGGTTCTACGTCGGATTTGGCAAGGTAGCCTGTGCGCATGCCTGGCAAGGCTGAAACGATATCGCATCGAATCGGCCCGGCCGCGAAATCGCCCCAAGCGCAAACCAATACCTGATTTGGCACCAGGCGTTGGAACTCACCTTGAACCCATTTGAATAATTGCACATGCCTGTCAATCTTCAGCGATGCTCGGATGACGCGCAGGAAACGGTCCGGTTCCGGCAATGAAAAGGACGGCGGCGGCTCCCATTTGTCCAAAAATGGCGAGTCGTGGCGCGGCAGCATTTTTCCGAGAGTTTCCATGTCGAACGCCGCTGACCGTTTAGGCCCGGCAAGTTTGTACCTTCCGGATTTTCGCGGCAGAGGCGCTTTAGACCTATAGGGAGAATTACTACTTCGTGAAGTAGGGTTACCCCCATTTACTCTAGTTGGCGAGAAAAAAATCACGGGATCCGTTGCAACTCGCTTCGCGACAGGACAAGGGATCTGAATGCCAATTGGCTAAGCGGCCGTGCATGTGATAGTCAGTGCTAAAAACCTGATGCGCCCAGTTCATGAGCAGCGATGGTCTTGAACTCCGGGCGAACTAGGCGCAATCGTGACAACCGTAAAGTGCGGCAGCTAGACGTCAACTCGGTACCAGACAAGAACACCATATCGCCAACACGGGCTTGCTTATGGCATCCTTGCAACCAACACGTCTTTGCCAATGTCCTTTATCGTGCCCATGCATACTCCAGAAAAGCAAAAAGCCACCCCGAAGGATGGCTTAAGTGCTTGATTCTTTTGGCTCCCCGACCTGGGCTCGAACCAGGGACCTACGGATTAACAGTCCGGCGCTCTACCAACTGAGCTATCGAGGATCGAACGAGCGCCGCATCTTAGTCATTTCCGTTGGGCCCGTCAACCAATCGGCCATGCCGAGCCAGAGACGCGCATGAGCAGCAGCGAAGCGTCGATCGACGATACGCTGATATTTGTGAAAACAGTCGCCGGGGAGCGCGCGATTATCGAGCGTACCCGGCTCGTGCAGCGCAATTTGCGGATGGTGTTGATCCTGGTCGAACGCCACTCGAGCGTGGCCGATTTGAAGACCAAGATTGCCGGTGGCGTGATTGTCGAGTCCGCCTTGGCCGAACTTGAACAGATGGGGTTGATCGAGCGACTCGAGAACGAATCCCGAAATGACAACCCGGGCGCAATCGCCGGTTTGCTGCCGGCTTCTCCCGCCAACGCCGGACTTCCTGCTTCCCCGGAACGACTTTCAGGCGAGCCGGCTTCGCCAGTCACGGCAGCAATCATGGACCAAGCGGAGGAAGCTTCGGCCACCGACACGATTTTTGAGCCGCTGGAGGCAATCGAGGCGGAACTCAAAGTCAAACAAGTGGAATTGATCGGCATAGCTAAATCGCCTGATCCGGCGCGGGAGCGCAGCGCGTCATCGCTCCCCGCGCGCTTCAAGTTATGGCGTGATCGCAAAGTGGCTACCCGGGAGGAGCACGAGTTCGAGCAGGTCTATCGCGAAGAACAACCTGAATCGAGCACGATCAAACCGATCAAGAAACGCGCGGGGCGAAGTTTTGGCGTGGGTTCGTGGGTGCTGGTATTGCTGGTTTTGTTCCTTGCCGCGCCGCTCCTGGCGCTGGTGTTCCCCTATGCTCGCTATCTGCCTGAGGCCGAGACCGCCGTCGCCCGGGCATTGCACAGCCCGGTTCGTATCGAGGGGATGCACTTTTCTCTCTCGCCTTTTCCCAATCTGACCCTGCAAGGGATTACGGTCGGTGGCGGGGATCCATATGCGACGATCGCCGAGGCGCGACTTGTACCGGATCCATTTTCGTTTTGGTCCAGCGAACCGATTCTGCAGTTTTTGGAACTGGAACAAGTTCGAATCCAGAGCGCAGGTATCGACCAGGTCAGCCGGTGGTGGTCGGGCGGCGCTGCCGGCTGGCGACTCCGGCGCGGCCGCATCGGCAGCTTGAGCATCAAGCTGGACGGGGAAATGATCGGCAAGTTGGGCGGCGATCTCGTGTTCAGCCCTGAGGGAACCTTGCTCAAGGCGATGCTTGGCTCGGACATCGTGCGAGTCGAAGCGGTGCCGGCGGCCAAGGGCTTTCACTTGAATCTGGCGAGCGCTTCGCTGATCCTCCCGAGCCGGCCGCCCATGCAAATTACGGATATTGCCGGCGAAGGCGATTTAACGCCCCAGCAGTTGCGTCTGCAGGACATCACCGCGCAATTGTATGACGGAAGACTGAATGGGAAAATGCTTATTGAGTGGTCGGCAGGGGCTAGCCTCGGCGGCGATTTTGAGTTCAAGCGCACCAGCGTCGCTAAACTCCTCTCTGCCCTCAGCCCGGAAAGTTCGCTCGAGGGAGATGTCATGGGCAAGCTCAGGCTCGATGCACGCGCGCCGGCGGTCGCCACTCTGGCTGATGACATTCGAATCGACGGAAGCTTTGCCGGCCAGCGTGTGGTCATCAATCGTTTCGGCCTGGTCGACGCAATCATTTCGACGGATCGGGCACCCATGCGTTCCGGCATGACGCGTCTCGATCGATTCGACGGAACGCTTCAATGCGACCGCGATACCTGTCGGTTTGGCAATTTGACCATGACCTCCGGTGCCATGCAGGCGAGTGGCCAAGCCAGCATTTCGCGCAGTTCCGGCAAGCTTGAAGGTGCCTTGCAAGTTGAGTTGCAAAGGAGCGCCTCTGCCATCAAGGCACCGGTGTCTCTGCACGGAAGTCTGGCGTTTCCCGAAGTGAAGCGGCGGTAGTTGGTCGAGAAGCCGGTCGGCCGAATCGTTTCCCAGACAATACCCTCAAACCTCTTTAATACAGGCTCACACAATGCTCATAGACCGAGAACACGCCAGCTTGCTGGTCATCGACGTGCAGGAGCGGCTGTTGCCAGTGATCCACGACTGGCCGACGATACTCGACAATGTCATATGGTTGGTACAGGTGGCGCAGCGCCTCAACGTGCCGGTGGTGGCTTCTGAACAGTACCCGAAAGGACTGGGTCAGACGCACGCCGATTTGCGCGCCGTGCTGCCCGCTGGCGCCGTCGCGGACAAAGTGCATTTTTCCTGCGTCGCAGCCGATTGCCTGCAAGGCATGCATGGCAGCGACCGGCGCCAGCGGGTTATCTGCGGTATCGAGGCGCACGTCTGCGTTCTGCAGACTGCGCTCGAGTTGCGCTGGCAGGGCAAAGAGGTCTTCATCGTCGCCGACGCCGTCGGCTCGCGCGATCCGGCCAACCGTGACTTGGCGTTGGCAAGGATGCGCGGCCATGGCATCGAGATCGTTTCGCGAGAAATGGTCGCCTTTGAATTGCTAAAGCGCGCCGGCACGAGTGAATTCCGGCAGATCAGCAGCGAATTCTTGCGCTGATCCGGGCGTCGGAAAAGCCCGCGGATCGGGTATCATGCCGCGTCCTTCAACGGCTGTTTGGCCGTGCCGAAAACGTTAACTTTAACGGAGCTTTCATGACTTCTTCTATTTTTGCCGCGGTGGAACTGGCGCCCCGCGATCCCATCCTCGGCATCACCGAGGCCTTCAACCAGGACGGCAATCCGCGCAAAGTGAACCTGGGCGTCGGCGTCTACACCGACGAGAACGGCAAGCTGCCGTTGCTGGCCTGCGTGGCCGCCGCCGAAAGGATGCTGGTG
>CAISUK010000143.1 GCA_903888645.1 uncultured Pseudomonadota bacterium
TGCAGAACGCCATCGACCTGACACAGATGCTCGGCGTCGCCGAACCCAAAGTGGCGCTGCTCGCCGCAGTCGAGATGGTCAACCCGAAAATGCGCGCCACATTGGATGCGGCCGCGCTTTGCAAGATGGCCGACCGCGGCCAGATCAAGGGCGGCTTGCTCGACGGGCCGCTCGCGTTCGACAATGCCGTATCAATTGTCGCCGCGCGCACCAAGGGCATCAAGTCGGCGGTGGCCGGGCAGGCCGACATCCTGCTCGTACCCGATATCGAGTCCGGCAACATGCTGGCCAAACAGCTTGAATATCTGGCCAACGCGATGTCCGCCGGCATCGTGCTTGGCGCCAAGGTGCCCATCGTACTCACCAGCCGCGCCGATACTGCCGAAACGCGCACCGCCTCGACAGCGCTGGCGGTACTGATCGCCAATGCCAAACGCAAGATCTGAATCCGGCCTTGCCACCATGACCGATGCCATCCTGACCATCAACGCCGGCTCTTCAAGTATCAAGTTCGCTTTATTCCCGCGAACCGGCAGTCATTCAAACCTGCCGCAGCAGGCGCTGCTTTCGGGCCTCGTCGACGGCATCGGCGTGCAGACGTATTTTGCAGCGAAAGATGCACATGGCCAGCGCATGGCCGACTTCGCCATGCCTGACGCTGTCGGCGAACATGCCCACCACAGCGCATTGAAAACCCTGCTCGACTGGCTTGCTGGCCATGATGGCGGTGCCCGCATCATCGCCATCGGCCATCGCGTAGTGCATGGCGGCGAGCGCTATTCCGAACCGGTTCGGCTCGATGCCGCCATGATTGAGGCGCTGGCCGGATTCATCCCCTTGGCGCCGCTGCACCAACCGCACAACCTGGATGCGATCCGCACCATCGCCGAGCTCCGTCCGGAACTGCCGCAGGTGGCCTGTTTCGACACCGCTTTCCATCGCAGCCAGCCGCCGGGTGCGCAAATCTTCGCCCTGCCCCGCGCCATCACCGCGCAGGGAGTGCGCCGCTACGGTTTTCACGGCCTGTCCTACGAGTTCATCGCCGACACGCTGCCCGAACAGCTGGGCGAAGCCGCCGATGGTCGCGTCATCGTCGCCCACCTTGGCAACGGCGCCTCGATGTGCGCCATGCACCGGCGACGCTGCGTTGCCACCACCATGGGTTTCACTGCCGTCGAAGGGTTGGTCATGGGCACCCGTTGCGGCAGCATCGACCCCGGCGTCCTGCTCTACCTGATGGAATACGGCGGCTACGATGCCAAGGCACTGACCAAGCTGCTCTACAAGGAATCCGGCCTGCTCGGCGTGTCCGGCCTGTCGGCGGATATGCGTATCCTGCTCGACTCGGAGCGGCCCGAAGCGAAGGAGGCCGTGGATCTTTTCTGCTACCGCATCGTTCGCGAAATCGGCTCGTTGGCGGCAGCGCTGGGCGGTCTCGAGGCATTGGTGTTTACCGGTGGCATCGGCGAGCACGCGGCGCCCGTTCGCCAAAAGATTTGTTTCGCGACTTCATGGCTGGGCCTTGATCTCGATCAAACGGCCAACGCGAATCACGCCGCGCGCATATCGACCGCTGCCAGCCGCGTCACTGCCCTGGTCATGCCGACCAACGAAGAATGGATCATCGCCCGCCACACGGCGGAAATATTGGCTGTCTAGCTGTCCCGTCGTCGTTCTGGCAGATAATGCCGCCGATCATTGACTCGGGACTCACAGCGCATGGCACTCAAGGCAACCATCTTCAAGGCCGATCTGCAGATCGCCGACATGGACCGCAACTATTACGGCGTTCACTCCCTCACGCTGGCACGCCACCCGTCCGAGACGGAGGAGCGATTGATGGTTCGCCTCCTCGCTTTTGCGCTGTATGCCGATGAACAATTGTCATTCGGCAAGGGCATCTCCACGGAAGACGAACCCGATCTCTGGCAGAAAGATCTGACCGGCGCCATCGAGCGCTGGATCGACGTCGGCCTGCCCGACGAAAGGCGGTTGCGTAAAGCCTGCGGCCGTGCCGACCAGGTGGCTGTACTCGCCTACGGCGGCCGGGCCGCCGACATCTGGTGGACGCAGAACCAGGACAAGTTATGCCGCCTGCAAAACCTTTCCGTACTATTGCTGGCCAGCGAGACCACCGAGGCATTAACCAAACTTGCCAACCGCAACATGCGACTGCAGTGCACGATTCAGGATGGTCAGATTTGGCTCAGCGATGCCGAAGGCATGCCTTTGGTGATACCGATGACAACGCTGAGCACGGCAACGGCAGCGAGGCGATGACAGCACCGAGTCGGCCGGCGCAATAAGACCAGCTTCTCGCTTTGTCCCAAGGCTGGTCCAAGGCCAACGTAGGTTTGACCCATGGCCGGCGAATCATTAGAATGCGCCGCTTGTTTGGGCGATTAGCTCAGCGGTAGAGCACTGCCTTCACACGGTAAGAACAACTCGGATTTAAATGTCATTTTTCGGATCCGAGAAAAGTTTGTAGGTTATTGATTTTAAAGGTTTGCGAGCGTAGCTCAGTGGTAGAGCATCGCCTTCACACGGCGGGGGTCGGGGGTTCGAAACCCTCCGCTCGCACCA
>CAISUK010000144.1 GCA_903888645.1 uncultured Pseudomonadota bacterium
CCCAACTATGACACCGTCAGCGTCGCCATGGCCGAGCATTCGCTGGCCAAGGCGAAGTTGCCGCAGAACATTGTCATCGACTGTTCGCATGCCAACAGTTACAAGAAGCCGGACTTGCAACCGCTCGTCATGCACGACTGCGTCAACCAGATTCGCCTCGGCAACCGCTCCATCGTCGGCACCATGGTCGAGAGCTTCATCGAAGCCGGCAACCAGGCGATTCCCGCGGATCCGTCCACGCTCAAATACGGTTGTTCGGTGACCGATGCCTGCATCGACTGGCCGACGACTGAGACGATGCTTCGCGAAGCGCACGAGGCCTTGCGCGGGCCTTTGCTGGCACGGGTAAGTCAGTAAATATTTTCACCGCAGAGGACGCAGAGAGCGCAGAGTAGAACCAAATGATTTGGTAAATTTGTAGACCTGCTTTTCTCTGCGCCCCCTGCGTCCTCTGCGGTTAAACTGCTTTTGAAGGCCAACCAATGCCATTGATCAAACCTTTTACCGGACTCCGTCCGGCACCCGGACGAGCTGCCGAAGTGGCCGCGCCGCCTTACGATGTGCTCTCCGCTGCCGAGGCACGTGTTCGCGCCGACGGCAAGCCGTGGAGCTTTCTGCACATTTCCAAGCCGGAGATCGACCTGCCGGCGGACACCGATCCTTATGCGGCGGAGGTCTATGCCAAGGCCGCCGAAAATCTGCAAAAGATGCTCGATGCCGACGTCCTTCGCCGCGATGCGGCGCCCAGCTTTTACGCCTACCGCCTGACGATGCCCACTGTCAGTGGCGATCACGTTCAGACCGGCCTGGTTGCGGCCGCTTCAGTCGCTGATTACGCCACCAACCGGATCCGCAAGCATGAATTCACGCGGCCTGACAAGGAAGACGATCGCGTTCGCCAGATCGAGGCGCTGAACGCTCAGACCGGTCCGGTGCTGCTCGCCTACCCGCCTTCGCCCAGCGCCGACGAACTGCTGCGCCAGGCCTCAGCCGGACATCCCGCTGCCGATGTGACTGCCGACGACGGCATACGGCACACGATCTGGGTGGTGAGCGAACCGGCGCTGATCGACAAAATTTCAGCGACGTTCGATGTCATGCCGGCGCTTTATATTGCCGACGGCCACCACCGTTCGGCGGCCGCCTCGCGCGTTGCTGCGGCACGGCGCCATGACGATGCCGACAGCGATGGTGAAATGAGCAGCGACTACTTTCTCGCGGTGATTTTTCCGCACCACGAAATGCGCATCATGGATTACAACCGCGTCGTCCGCGACCTCAACGGCCATAGCCGCGAAGGCTTTCTGGCGCGCCTGGACGAGGCTTTTCGCGTTGAAGCTGCCGCCGACCAGGTAAGGCCGTCACGGCCGGGCGAATTCGGTCTCTACCTCAAGGGCCAGTGGTTCCGCCTGCATATCAACCCGGCCCTGATTCCGCACGATCCGGTGGCGCGTCTCGATGTCAGCCTGCTCTCCGACCACCTGCTTGGACCGCTGCTGGGTATCGAGGATTTGCGCCGCGACAAGCGCATCGACTTCGTCGGCGGCATTCGCGGCCTTGGAGAACTGCAGAGGCGGGTCGACAGCGGCGAGATGGCCGTCGCTTTCGCGCTGTATCCGACGGGCATGGAAGACCTGATGGCGGTGGCCGATGCCAATCAGGTCATGCCGCCAAAATCCACCTGGTTCGAACCGAAACTGGCCGACGGACTGGTCTCGCATGTCATCGACTGAGCGGCGGCGAAGATATCATCGTCACTACTCGTAATACCGTAATGCCGTCATACCGGCGCAGGCCGGTATCCAGTGTTCGAGGCGACGATTCTGGATACCGGCCTGCGCCGGTATGACGAATGTTTGAGATGGGCTGGATTTTTCCTGACCCGGGGCATCAAGCCTATTTCAGCGAGTTCAGCGCCGCGTCGTAATCCGGCTCGTCCTTGATTTCCGGCACCAGCTGGGCGTGGACCACCTTGTCGTGCTCATCCAGCACCACGACGGCCCGCGCGGTGAGGCCAACCAACGGCCCGGTGGCGATTTCAACACCATAATTTTTCATGAACTCGCGGCCACGCAGTGTCGATAAGTGCGCGACGTTGCTCAGCCCCTCCAGTTCGCAGAAACGCTTGGCAGCAAACGGCAGGTCGGCCGAAATGACCAGCACCACCGCATTGGGCAATTTGCCGCCGGCCTCGTTGAAACGCCGCGCCGACGCCGCGCAAGTTGGCGTGTCGAGGCTGGGGACGATGTTCAGCAGCTTGCGTTTGCCGGCAAAGGTTTGCAGTGTGGCATCGCCGAGTTCGGCAGTAACCAGGGAAAAGTCGGGCGCGCTCTGGCCGGGCTGGGGAAAGTCACCGGAAACCTGGATGGGATTGCCGCCAAGTGTCACCGTACTCATGTTCAACTCCTTTTAGTTTGGGAATGAAAGTGTAAACGAACTCCGGGCCGCCAGCCCGGGCAGTGCCGCCATGGCGTTCTTTGCGGTTGCTGCGGCAATTTCCGCCGTGGTGGTATCGCGCAGCTCGGCGAGCACCGCGGCAATGCGCGGCAACTCGGCCGGTTCGTTGCGGCGGCCATCCAGCCATTGCGGCGGAATGTCGGGCGAATCAGTTTCGAGAACAATGGCATCGAGCGGCAAGTGGGCCGCAAGGGCGCGAATTCGCTTCGACCCGGCGAATGTCATGGCACCGCCAAAGCCGAGTTTGAAGCCGAGCTTGATGAATTCGTCAGCCTGCTCGCGGCTGCCATTGAAGGCATGGGCAATGCCGCCGCGCACCCGGATGCGGCGCAGTTGCTTGAGCACCTGATCGACAGCCCGACGCACATGCAGAATGACTGGCAGATCCATGTCACTGGCAATCTTCAATTGCTCCGTGAAAAATAATTCCTGAAGCGTCTCGTCCCTGCCAGGGACAAACCCGTCGAGGCCGACTTCCCCGATGGCAACGGACGGTTCGCGCGCCAGGGTCTTGCGCAGCGTATCGAGATCCACTTCCCGGGCATCGGCGACGAACATCGGATGGATGCCGTAGGCCGCAACGCACTCCGGGTAATCGCGGCAGATTGACGCCACCGCGCCAAAGTTGGCGCGCTCGACAGCCGGCACGACGAGGCATTCAACACTGCCAAGCCGAAACCTCTCGGCAACGCCGTCGCGATCGGCATCGAATTCGACGGCATCAAGATGGCAGTGGGTGTCGACGAACATGGTTTGTCATCAACTTGACGTTCAGTACCTTCCGCCCACGGTCACGCCAGAAAAAAACATTGCGCGCCCGGCTGATAATGAACGGCCACCCATTATGACAATCCTTTCCGCATCAGGTGCGATTGGGTTGCATAGCCAAGACGTGTATAGAAGAGCATGGCTGGGGTATTGAAGTCAAAGACTTCCAGCCGAATTTCCGTAGCTGACTGACTCTTGGCCCAGCACTCTATCGAATGAATCAACGCTGTGCCAATACCCTTGCGTTGAGTCGCGGCTGAAATAGCGATGGTACCAATGCTGCAGATCGTTCGCCTTTTGAGGAACGGCAGTGAGCTTGGGCTCGCCACCTTCGCCGTTATGAAGCCGAGGATCCTGTCGTCGTCGCTGGCGACCTGGACCGTTGCGTCACTTTCAGTAATGCACTTTAGCCAAAACGCCCGGTCGCGACTGGAATTTGGCTCGGCAAAGACGACTGGCTGATTGAGGTGATGAAGCGCCGCGACCTCCTCGGCCAGCAGAGAAATCTGCTCCAGATCGGCTTCAGTCGCAGTACGGATTGTCATGCACATGCGGTTGTTACGGTTTGCATATTGATTTCAGCCGAGAAACGGAGGCGCTGTGCGCCATAAATGCGCGAATCAAATGTTGAGTCCGTATAACCCGCGCTACTCGATTTCCTCGATCCATGCCATCTGGATCGCTTCGAGAATCTTCTCGCCGCAGTGTTTTTCGCTCTCGGCGAATCCCGGCAAGGTCATCACCAGGCGCATCAAATCGACAAAATTGACCTTGGTCGGGTCGACATCAGGATGCCGTTCGGCGAGTTCGATGGCGATGTCGAGTGTGTCGGTCCATTTCATTTCCTGCCACCCTCCTTGGCCATGTTGATGGTGTATTTCGGAATCTCTATCACCAACGGCGTATTGGTCACCAGGGCCTGGCATGACAGGCGCGAATTCGGTTCGAGACCCCAAGCCTTGTCGAGCATATCTTCTTCTGCTTCCTCGGCCGGCTCGAGCGACTGTATGCCCTCGCGGACGACCACGTGACAAGTGGTGCAGGCACAGGATTTCTCGCAGGCATGTTCGATGTCGATGCCATTATCAAGCAAGGTATCGCAGAGACTGCGGCCCGGCGTGGCTTCGATGACGGCGCCATCGGGACAGAGTTCGCCGTGAGGCAGGACGATGATCTGGGTCATACCTCGGACAACCTCCTGCCGGTGAGCGCGCGTTTCACGCTCTTGTTCATGCGCCGCGAGGCAAATTCGTCGGTACGCTTGCTCAGCACGCCCATGGCGGTATCGATGGCGCGGCGGTCGTCGCCGACCAGCACCGCCTGCAGACGTGCGACGGCGGTATCGATGCGGTCGCGCTCGTCTGCGGCAAGCAAATCGGCATCGTCGCGCAAAGCTGATTGCGTCGCCTCGATCAAGCGCTGCGCCTCAACCTGCGCCTCACGCAGGGCCCGCCGGAAGGCATCGTCCGGCGCATGCGTGATACTGTCCTTGAGCATGGCGGTAATCTCGTCATCGCTCAAGCCATAGGAAGGCCTCACTTCGATACGCGCTTCGGCACCGGTGGTCTGTTCGCGCGCCGCCACCGACAGCAAGCCATCGGCATCGACCTGGAAACTGACGCGGATGCGCGCCGCGCCGGCCGCCATCGGCGGAATGCCGCGCAATTCGAAACGCGCCAGCGAGCGACAATCGGAAACCAGTTCGCGTTCGCCTTGCACGACGTGAATCGACATCGCCGTCTGGCCGTCCTTGAAGGTGGTGAATTCCTGGGCCCGCGCCACCGGAATGGTCGAATTGCGCACAATGATCTTTTCGGTCAGCCCGCCCATGGTCTCGATGCCCAGGCTGAGCGGAATCACGTCGAGCAGCAGCCAGTCGTCGCCGG
>CAISUK010000145.1 GCA_903888645.1 uncultured Pseudomonadota bacterium
GCCTCTTAGGCTCGTTCCATGTCGCGCAGGATAACAGCCTCCTGCCATTCGAATATTCCCCCGAGAGTGCGCGGGAATTCTGGAAGAAGACGGTTTCATGTGGGAAATCCGTTACCCGTTCGTTGATGGCCAAGGCAGCCTTGTGGTCGCCACCACGCGCCCGGAGACCATGCTGGGCGACGTTGCGGTAGCCGTAAATCCCGATGACGAGCGCTACACGCACCTGGTTGGCAAGCACGTTCATCTGCCTTTGACCGGCCGCACGATTCCCATCATCGCCGACGCCTATGTGGACCGCGAATTCGGCACTGGCTGCGTCAAGATCACGCCCGCCCACGACTTCAACGACTGGCAGGTCGGCCATCGCCACCATCTGACGCCGATTTCCATATTCACTCTCGATGCGCGCATCAACGAACACGGACCGGAAAAGTATCGCGGCATGGATCGCTATGACGCGCGCAAGGCCATCGTTGCCGACCTTGAAGCCGAGAGCCTTCTAGTCGCGGTCAGGAAGCACAAACTGCAGGTGCCGCGCGGCGACCGCACCAACGCCGTGATCGAACCGATGCTGACCGACCAGTGGTTCGTTGCAATGAGCCGCGCTGGCGCCGATGGCAAGTCAATCACAGCCAAAGCCTTGGAATGCGTGGCGTCGGGCGAGATCAAGTTCGTCCCTGAGAACTGGGTCAATACCTATAACCAGTGGCTCAACAACATCCAGGACTGGTGCATATCACGGCAACTTTGGTGGGGCCACCAGATTCCCGCCTGGTATGCGGACGATGGCCGTTTTTACGTCGCCCACAACGAGGTGGAGGCTTATGAACTGGCCAGGGCAGACGGCTATAGCGGCGGCCTCGCCCGCGATCCGGACGTTCTCGACACCTGGTATTCGTCAGCACTTTGGCCCTTCTCGACGCTTGACTGGACGCCCGATTACCCGCGGCAATCCAACGATGCGCTCGACCTCTATCTGCCGTCGACCGTGCTCGTCACAGGTTTCGACATCATCTTTTTCTGGGTGGCGCGCATGGTCATGATGACCAAGCACATTACGGGGAAGATCCCCTTCAAGCACGTCTATGTGCATGGGCTGATCCGTGACGCCGAAGGCCAGAAGATGAGCAAGTCGAAGGGCAACGTGCTCGACCCGATCGACCTGATCGACGGTATCGCCATCGACGATCTGGTGAAGAAACGCATCACCGGATTGATGAACCCGAAGCAGGCCGAGCAGATCGAAAAGCGCACCCGCAAGGAATATCCGCAAGGAATACCCGGCTTCGGTACCGACGCGCTGCGCTTCACATTCCTTTCGCTAGCCGCGCCGGGCCGCGACATCAAGTTCGACCTGCAGCGTTGCGAGGGCTACCGCAACTTCTGCAACAAGCTGTGGAACGCCACCCGCTTCGTGCTGATGAACGTCGAAGGCCAGGATACCGGCATCAGGCCGGAAGGCAGCATCGCCTGCGGCGGCAGCGAGCCACTTGAGTTTTCCGCAGCCGACCGCTGGATCGTCAGCCAGTTGCAACGCACCGAGGCCGACATTGCCAGGCACTTCGCCGACTACCGCTTCGACCTGCTGGCCCGCGCCCTTTATGAGTTTGTCTGGGACGAATACTGCGACTGGTATGTGGAGCTGGCCAAGGTGCAGATCCAGACCGGCAATCCGGCACAACAACGGGCGACCCGCCGCACCCTAGTGCGCGTCCTCGAAACCATGCTGCGCCTCGCCCATCCGCTGATCCCGTTCATCACTGAAGAGCTTTGGCAGATCGTCGCGCCGGTGGCCGGCAAATCGGGCGACAGCATCATGACCCAGCAATATCCGCTCGCCGACTTGGATCGTTGCGACGAGGCTGCCGAAGCCTGGGTGGCGCGCCTCAAGGAAATGATCAACGCCTGCCGAAGCCTGCGCGGCGAAATGAACCTGTCGCCGGCCGTAAAAGTACCGCTGATCGCTGCCGGTGACCCGGCAACGGTCGCTGCCGTCGGCCCTTATCTCAAGGCGCTGGCGAAGCTGAGCGATGTCACCGCTTCCGGCGCAAGCTTGCCGGAGAGCGACGCACCGGTCGCCAACGTCGGCGCATTTCGCCTGATGCTGAAAATCGAAATCGACGTCGCCGCAGAACGCGAGCGGATCGCCAAGGAGATCGCGCGTATCGAAGGCGAAATAGTCAAGGCCGAGAACAAACTGGCGATGCCGAGCTTCGTCGAACGTGCGCCGGAAAAAGTGGTGGCTCAGGAAAGAGAGCGGTTGGCCGGGTTCACAGACCTGCTCGGCAAACTGCGAACGCAGGCCGACAAGTTCAAATAAACAGGCAGACGTCCGATTTCTGCGCCACCGGCAGGAAGGTGGCGGCACCAGCGTAGTCTATGCCGTCCAGGAAATCGTCGTGGCTGAAGCCAAACAGATCGACCGTCATCTGGCAGGCGATCAGTTTGACGCCAGCCTCCTGCGACAGCGCGCGTAGCTCGGCGATGCTGGCGACACCGTTGTTCTTGATGGTCTGCTGCATCAGCGTCGTCGCCATGCTCTCGAAGCCGGGAATGTTGCTCTGAATGACGTTAGGAATGTTCCAGTTGAGGCTTTTGAACCACTCCGGGCCGAATGGCATTTTCATGGGCATGCCGGGGTTGCCGAGCGGACTGATCTGCAAGTCGGAAACGTCTTTCTTGAGCAGATTGAGCCCGTAGAAAGTAAAGAACACGCTGACATCCCAATCGAGCGCGGCAGCGGTCGAAGCAAGGATAAAGGGTGGATAGGCCCAATCGAGCGTTCCCTTGGTAGCGATGATCGACAGCGACGGTGTGCGCTTCGCTTCGCGCTCACGTAGCTGTGCCTCGATCGCTTGCGGCAACAACTCGGCGAGGCGCTTCCTGATCAGGTCGTCGATCTCGGCCACATCGGGCGTCGTCGCGCCCATGTCAGGCTCCTCGCCGCACACGCCTGGCAGCGAACCTCACTTGCGCTGGAGGAAAAACTCGAAGACCTTGTCCTTCTCGGTACTAGACAGCAAATCATTACCCGTCTGCTTGGCGAACGCTGCGAAGTCTTTCGTCGAACCAGGGTCAGTCGCTTGCACGCGCAATACCTGGCCGGTGGTCATCTCGGCCAGGGCTTTCTTGGCGCGCAGGATAGGTAGCGGGCAGCTGAGACCGCGGGTATCGAGTTCTTTATCGAATTTCATTTTGTTTCCTCAAGGTAAGGGCTTTCTTACTCTGGGTTGCGGCACTTCGGATGCTTTGCAGAATGAAGCGGCAGGCTCGGCGAACAAGAATTGCCAACTGAAGCTGACCATCTCATCTCCCAAGACCTCATTTTAACCAGATGCGGCCGCGAAGCCGAATCTTGATCTTCTGCGCAAAAGCACATAAGAGCCTTCCTCAATTGCCGACTTCTCACCGGATCCATCGCCACAATCCGCGCAAGACAAGGGAACCAACGCCTATCGCCACGCCGAACAGAACGATCCCGCTCATATGGTCACGAATGATCGGGACGTTGCCGAAGACATAGCCGGCACCAACCAGGCTGACGACCCAAATTGCCGCACCGCTGACCACGGCCAGCATGAATTTTGCGAATGTCATTTGCACGACACCAGCGACGAAGGGGGCAAAAGTCCGTATCACGGCAATGAATGGCGACAGAAGAAAGGTAAGAGCGCCTTGCTCTTCATAAAATGCATGGGTTCTTTGCAGCGCCGCCTTGTCCAGCCAACGGTAAGCGCGGGTGAACACGCGGTGACCGACCATCTTGCCGATCTGGTAATCGACCGCGCTACCAGCCACAGTGGCCGCGAAAAGCACGGGCATGACGATCCATAGTTCAATCGCACCAGTCGCGCAGAACGCCCCGCAGATGAAGATGAGCGGATCGCCAGGGAGAAAAAACAAGGGGATGAACCCGATCTCGACAAAGATGATGATAAAGACTATGGCATAGACGCCGATTCCGTATTGCTTGACGGCGCCGCCGAGATGTTGATCGAAATGCAGCGCCATCTGCAGCAGGTCAAACCAATCCATCATTTTCCCTGATCATGTCATTCGTCTCACAACCTGCCGATTATGGCGCACCCGGCGCACCGAATGGCGATGGCACAATTCCAGGCAGCGCTGCCACCGCTTTCCGGAGCTTGCGACAAAGGTAAAATATTCCCTACATGTTGCCCCTGCGTTGGACTATCGCCCCGCCGTTTGCACCCGCCGCGCGCCAGATGCGCCGGTCGGGTTCGCTCACCGCTTGGTTGGCGAAGCGCGGTCAGGTTTCTGTCACGGTCCTGTTCAGCGGCTGGGACAGAGCCCGGCCCGACGAAGCCCGGGAACTCGGCCTGCGGCTTGGCCAGCGCCTTTTCGCGCGGGAGGTCTGCGTCAGTTGCGAAGGCGTGGCAGCAATTCTCGCGCGCAGCGTAACGACCGTCGGCGCTGCCAAGGGCACCTGGCGAGGCCTGCATCGGCTCGGCCGACGCCCACTGGCGGATTTACTGTGGAGTAATCCGCGCATCGTCCGCGACCACTTTGAATTTTGCCGCCTGCCCGCCGCGGATTCGCTCCTTCGTGCTGGCGAAAACCGCGCGGCACTGCCGGCACGGCGTTCCACCTTCAGACTGCACGGCGAGGAAATCATCGTCCTCGAAGCCTTCATGGGCTTGCCTTGGCCGGATGCTGGTTGGCAGACGAAGCACACGTGCCGACATTTGGTTTTAGCGGCGCAGAAACCGCTCTGACGGCCGCCAGTCAAAGTCGAGGATCACGTCGCTGAGCTGAACAAGGGGCTCGATATTCGTATAGTTCGGAATGTCGGCGACGATGTCTTGCTCGTGCGGGCCGAACGCCGCACGAAAAATCTCGACCGATTCAAAATAGAGATGGCCGATTGCTGCGAAGGGCGCCGCCGATGCCATGGTCTACTGCAACGCCTTTGCAGGCGTCGCCCAGCATCTGCCTGACCATCGGCATGTGCCGGTCGCGGTAATAGTCGATGTCGAATGTGCCGCCATCGATGGCTGGATAAAGAACGCTCAACTTGATCATTTATGTCGTCTCCGCCACCGTCGAAGTGCGCTAAACAAGCTATACCTTGAAGCGATCTATCGTGCCCTTCAGCGAGACGGCCAGTTGTTCGAGCCGGGTCGAAGCTGCCGAGCCTTCTTGGCTGGCGGATCGATTGCTGTCCGCCATCTGCGCGATCGTTTCCACATTGCGGGCGATCTCGGTACTTGCTGCCTTTTGTTCCTGCACGGAAGCGGTGACCTGATCGACGCCAGCACTCGTTTTATGCACAGATTCGCTGGTATTGGCGAGAACATTCGAGAGCTTATTGACCACCTCGAGGCTGGCCGCGAGCGAGTTAAGGCCACCTTCAATTGCCCGATCGACCAGGCCGGACTTGCCGTTCAGCACTTGCGTCACGGAGGTGATTTGTCCCGCTGTGCTGGCCGCCCGTTCGGCTAGCTTTCGCACTTCGTCGGCGACGACGGCAAAGCCACGACCCTGCTCGCCGGCGCGCGCCGCTTCGATAGCGGCATTCAGCGCCAGCAGGTTGGTCTGGTCGGCAATCTCGCGAATTTGCTGCGTCATGCCAGTGATTGAATTGGTGTTATCGACAAATTCCCGGACGTGCGCAGCGATCGCCCCGACATCGATCTGGACCTTGGCGATTTCCCCCTGCAATTCAACAATGCGCTGACTGGCACGCTGCGCATCCTCGAGGCTGGCGTTGGAAAGCTGGCTGACTTCGCCGGTCGTTTCGGCGATAGAGGCGACGCTGACGGCCATTTCCTCGATGGCCGCCGCAGTCGATGCGGCTGAGTCCGACTGGCTGGCAGAACTGCTGGCAATACCACGGGTATTGCCAGCGAGTTGCGATGCCGCAGCCGACACCTCGCCGGCAACCCCACGGAGATTCGCCACGATTTTCTGCAACTCGCTGACCAACTCGTTCACACCGTCGGCGATCTGGCTCAACTCGTCATCGCCGGTCGCCGGCAATCGCTCGGTCAAATCATGTTGCTTGAGGTACGCCAGTTTCTGCTGAATGCCGGCCAGGCGCTGCTTCAGCGTTGCCGAAAGGAGCAGCACCAGTGCGATACAAATGATGGCGACGAGCACCGTCACGGGAATGACAATCCAATACACACGGGCGGCGATCCGGTTGGCTTCCGCGCGAGCGCTCGCCGCATCAGCGAGACGCGCCGCGACAAACTTTTCCAGCGCCGCCTGGAATGGCTTGAACTGGGCGTTATAGAGCGGCGCGACCTTTTCGTTTGCCGACTTGGCATCGGACCCAGCCAGTTTGATCAACTCCCGGGAATCCTTTTCGTACTGCGACCACTTGGCGATGATTTGCTGGAACTCTTCGCGGATCTCGACACGCTTGATGACGCCAAGCACCTTGCCCTGAAGTTCATTGATGCGCTTGTCGGCAATGTCGAACAGGTTGTGGGTTTCACCAAGCACCGGATCCAACATGATGGTCGAGATGGCGGCGGCCTTGATTTCGACGAGGTCGATCGAATAGCTTTCACGCCGCTGCGCAGCGTCTTCCGCCTCGCGCATGGCGTTGAGCCCGGCAATTGTCGCGAACAGAACGACGCCCAGACCGACGATGGTCACCGCAGCAAGAATTTGCAGTCGCTTTCGGATAGTCATTTACTTGGCCTCGATGATGTATTGCAAAAGGATTCTAATCACTTTCATCAGCGGCTATGCGAAATACCTAGTCCCGCGCGAGCGCTATCCGGCCGCAAACCAGCCTTTGACTGCGGTAAGATTCGCCATACTCATTCGCTAGCAAGCCATGCTTGGGAAGGTTCTCGCTTTGAAAATCAGGATAATTTCGCGAGGCGGCAAGTTGTCCGTCCGGGCTCATGACTGATAAGGCTGCTGCAGAAAACCGCTGGCGGCTGGCGCTGGACGCCGCCGGCGACGGCGTCTGGGAATGGAACATCCAGACTGGCGAAGCCTATTTCTCGCGGCTATACAAGGAAATGCTCGGTTATGCCGGAGACGAAATATGGAACACCGCCGACGAATGGTCGAAGCGCACTCACCCGGACGATTTGACCGAAGTCATGTCCGCGATACAAACCTATCTGGATGGCAAGTCGAGCTCGACGCTGGTCGATTTCCGGATGCAGTGCAAGGATGGCGGCTGGAAGTGGGTACGCGGCCGGGGCATGATGGTAAGCCGCGACGGCGAGGGCAGGCCATTGCGACTGATTGGCACCAATGCAGACATTACTGAACAAAAGCACATCGAAGCCGGGCTTCGCGAAAGTAACGAAGCCTACCGCGGTATTCTGAGGACCACCTTGGATGGCTTTTGGCGCGTCAGCCCGCAAGGCCGATTCCTCGACGTCAATAGTCGCTATGCGGAACAATCCGGCTATACCCGCGAAGAACTGCTCGGCATGGGTATCACCGATGTCGAGGCCATGGAACGCGCCGAAGACACTGCAGCGCATCTCCGGAGAATTATCGAGCGCGGCGGACATCAGTTCGAGTCCATGCACCGGCGCAAGGACGGGTCGACCTGGCATGTCGAAGTCAGCGCTACCTATCGCGATGTGGGTGGTGGACAGTTCTTTGTATTCTTGCGCGACATCACCGAGCGCAAGCAGGCATTGCAAGCGCTACAGGGTAGCGAGGCCTGGTTCCGCAGCATTTTCGAGAACACCAATACGGGTATTGCTTCGACCGACCGCGAAGGGCGGATCATCAGCTTCAACGAGGCCTTCCGCGCTCTTGTTGGCCATGATGCCGAGGCGCTGGGGCGGATGACTTTGGCGGATATTACCCATCCAGACGATCTGCAATCCGAGCTCGTATTGGTCAACGAAATCCTCAACCGGCAGCGGGAAAAATACCGCATCACGAAACGGTACATCGGCCAGGATGGTCGCTGGATATGGGTTGA
Source organism: uncultured Pseudomonadota bacterium (assembly GCA_903888645.1). Classification (GTDB taxonomy): domain Bacteria; phylum Pseudomonadota; class Gammaproteobacteria; order Burkholderiales; family Rhodocyclaceae; genus CAISUK01. Next base: position 7,928 of record CAISUK010000145.1, read on the forward strand.
TATCTCGGTGGGCGTCGTTCGCGAAGCACAAGGCGAAGTCGTCAATTTTGTCGGCGTGATTCAGGACGTCACCGAAATCAAGAACGCCGAGGCTGACTTACGCATCGCGGCAGCCGCTTTTGAAGCCCAGGAGAGCATCGCCATCACCGACGCCGGGGGAACCATCCTTCGCGTGAACCAGGCCTTTACGGAGATCACCGGTTTTCCAGCCAGCGAGGTCGTCGGGCAAAACCCCAGAATCCTGCAGTCCGATCGCCACGAAAAGCAATTTTATGCCGCAATGTGGGAAAGCATTACGCATAGCGGGTCATGGAAGGGCGAAATCTGGAACCGGCGCAAGAATGGGGAAATCTATCCAGCCTGGCTGACCATCACGGCCGTCAAGGGAAGCGACGGCATTGTCACCAACTATGTCGGCACCTCCACGGAAATTTCAGCGCGCAAGGCGGCGGAAGAAGAAATCAGGCAACTGGCTTTCTACGACCCGCTGACCCGTCTTCCCAACCGGCGCTTGATGCTCGATCGACTGGGACAGGCCCTTAGCAGCAGCGCGCGCCATGTTCGGCAAGGCGCGTTGATGCTTATCGACCTGGATAACTTCAAGACGCTCAACGACACGCGGGGCCACCACGTCGGCGACC
>CAISUK010000146.1 GCA_903888645.1 uncultured Pseudomonadota bacterium
CTGGTTGACGCGTGAGCGGCAACGCGCGCAGATTGGTCAACGTGGCGAACCCATCCATTCCGGGCATCAGCAGATCGAGCACGACCAGATCGATCGGCAATCCGGCCCGCTCCGCTGCCATCAGCACATCAAGCGCCGCCTGGCCCGATGAGGCGCCATCGCTGCTCAGCCCCATCTTGCGCAACAGTTGGGTCTGAACCAACAGGGTTACCGGCGTATCGTCGACCACCAATGCGCGCCGCCCCTCAAGCTGCGCGATGAGATAGTTTTTCGCTGCGGACCGGCCCCGGCCGAGCCGCGCCGTCATCCAAAACGTGCTGCCGACATTCAGGGTGCTGGTCACCCCGGCGTCGCCGCCCATCATGCGTGCCAGCCGACGTGTGATGGCCAGGCCCAAACCGGTGCCGCCATAATTTCGCGTGGTCGAACTGTCAGCCTGCTCGAAGGCATGAAATAGTCGTGGCAAGTTCTCTGCGGCAATACCGATCCCGGAATCCTCGACTTCGAAACGGACCAGCACGTCGCTGGAGGTTTCTTCCAGGACGCGGGCGCGCACCACGATCGTGCCGCGTTCAGTGAATTTCACTGCGTTGCCGAGGTAGTTGAGCAGGGCTTGTCCCAGACGGGTTGCATCGCCCTGCACCTGCACAAAATCGGTCGCCACATCGACAATCAATTCAAGTTTTCTGGCCCGCGCCTGATCAATCACCATCGAGCAGATGCGCTTCAGCAGTCCGTCCAGATCGAAGTCCACCTGCTCCAGCACGAGTTTGCCGGATTCGATCTTGGAAATATCGAGTATGTCGGAAATCACGCCGAGCAGATGATCGGCAGCACCAGCGATCCTGTCGAGCTTTTCGGATTGCTCCGGCACCTTGATTTTCCGCCGCAGCACGTGCGTCAAACCGACGATGGCGTTCATCGGCGTACGGATCTCATGGCTCATGTTGGCGAGGAAGGCGCTCTTGGCAATGTTGGCCGCTTCAGCCGCCTGTTTGGCGACGGAGAGCGCGGCGGTACGCTCCGCAACCTTGTCTTCCAGATGCTGCTTGTGATTGTTGAGTTCGACCTCGGCGCGCTTTTGTGCGGTGATGTCCCGGGCTATCTTCGAGGCGCCGATGACATTGCCGGCATCGTCGAGAATCGGCGAAATCGTCGCGGCTATCTGAACTAAACTGCCATCCTTGCGGCGACGCAAGGTTTCGCGGTGTTCGGTGCGCTTGCCTTGGGAAATGGCGGCTAGCGTCTCCATTTCCTCATCGATCCGATCGTCCGGAATGATGATTTGCAGCGGTTGGCCGATGGCTTCCGCTGCGCTATAGCCAAACAGTTGCTCGGCGCCGCGATTCCAGCTCGTGACGATGCCGGACAAGGTCTTGCCGATGATCGCATCATCGCTGGAATCGACAATGGCCTTGAACTTGCGCAGCTCGAAATCGGCAGACTTGCGCCGCGAGATATCGTCGACCGCAGCGATGAAATAGTCGGGAACACCGGTCGCTTGCCGCACCAGCGAAACGCTGAGGTTGACCCAGACAATGGCGCCGTCGTTGCCGATGCAGCGCATCTCGACGCTGTAGCGATCAATTGCCCCGCTCAGCAGTTGCACCACTAAAGCGCGATGCGAATTCCGATCCTCGGGATGCGCTACATCGTGAATGCTCAGGCCCGGCAACGCATCGCGGCCATAGCCGAGGATATCGCAAAGACGCTGATTGGCGCGGAGCCAGCATCCATTGGGCGCAATGTGTCCGATACCAACCGCTGCCTGTGCGAAAGTTGCCTGAAAGCAGTCTTCCGCAGCAACGAGTTTTTCAGCGGTTTTCGGCACAAAAGTACCTCACGAGCAATGCATCGGTATTGATCGGACAGCGTGGCATCCAGGCAATCCGCCATCGGCTCGATCAACCGCCAAAGGAGGCCAATTTAACGCGTCAATTTGGCGAACGTCCATGAGCCATGTCAAAGCCTATACAAGCTGGAGAAATTCAGCGTTTTCATCCGCGCTCAAGCGTGACCGTTCGAACAGTGTCGCGGATGTTGCGCAACCTCGCCGAGATGACCTCGAATAGCATATTTGAGCATGATCCTGGAATTTTTTGCAAAACAATCTTGCAGTTGACACGGATCAACATAAGCACTCGACTTATGCCAGTAAAATGCCCAATCGGGGTATGGCAGGATCGGAAGACTCATGGCTGTCCTTGCAAACGAGCAGTTGCACAATCTCATCGCTTCCATCCCCGGGGTTGTCTATCAGTTCCTGGTGCGGCCAAATGGCGATTGGGAATTCATTTACGTCAGTCCCAATGTCGAAACGCTGTTCGAGGTGTCAGCTGACAAGGTGATCGCCGATCACAACGCGTTGACCCAATGCATCGTTGCGGAGGATCGCCCCGGGCACCGGGCAGCGGTCGAGCTTGCCACCAGAACACTGACGCCGTGGATCCATGAGCACCGCATTCAAGCGCACAGCGGTGTCGTCAAATGGGTGCGCGGCCAGGCGCTGCCACAGCACCAGGATGATGGTTCGGTCTTGTGGAATGGCGTTCTTGTCGATATTTCCGACACCAAGAAAGTCGAAGAGGCGCTTGCGGCGAGCGATGCAAAACTGCGCAAGGTGCTCGACAATGCAGCGGATGCCGTGTTCATCGTCAGTCCCCAGGGTTATTACCAGTACGTCAATCAGAAGGCCACCGAACTGCTTGGCTATTCCGCCGCAGAGATGCTCCGGCTTGGCATCAGGGATATCACGCCTGATGAAGAACGCGCCGAGTCCGCTGCAAAGTTTCAACTGCTGCTTGCGGCAGGCGTCATGCGCACCGACGCCTATCTCCGGCACAAGGATGGAACGCTGGTTCCGGTCGAGTTGAACGCCACGATGTTGCCGGACGGCAACTTGTTCGGTTCCTGTCGCGACATCAGCGAGCGCAATCGAGTCGCTGCAGAACTCGATCGGCATCGCCATCACCTGCAGGAACTGGTGGATGAGCGCACCACCGAACTGGAAAATACCCACCGTCAGTTTCGCGAAACGCAGGCCATGTTCCGCTCCGCCATCGATACCATCGGCGTAGGCTTTGTCATCTATGACCAGCAAGACCGATTTGCTTATTGCAACGACCAATTCCGCGCCGCCTATCGAACCTCCCTGGATTTGCTGGTGCCGGGGAAGCCCTTTGAAGAGATCGCCCGCATCGGTGCTCAGCGCGGCCAGTACCAGGAGGCCGTCGGACGCGTCGAAGCGTGGGTGGCCGAACGACTGGCGTCGCATCGATGCGGCGATTCCACGGTAATCCAGACGCTCGATAACGGCCGCCGCCTGCGTATTCTGGAGCACAAGACGCCGGATGGTTTTACCGTAGGCTTCAGGGTCGACATTACAGAATTGCACAACGCCAAGGAAGCTGCCGAGGCGGCCAACCTCGCCAAGAGTCAGTTCCTGGCCAACATGTCGCACGAAATCCGCACCCCGCTGAATGCCATCACCGGAATGGTGCACTTGCTGCGGCGATCCAATATCACTGCCGAACAAAAGGAGCGCATCGAGCGGATAGAAATCGCCGGGCAGCATCTGCTGTCGATCATCAACGATATCCTCGATCTTTCCAAGATCGAGGCCGGCAAGTTCACGCTTCAGGAAAACGGCGTCGATGTCGAGATCGTTTCCGCCAATGTCGCCTCGATGCTTGCCGGGCAGGCACTGCGCAAGCACCTCGATCTGCGTGTCGAGGCCGGATCGTTGCCGCGGCATCTGCTCGGGGATGCCAATCGGCTCCAGCAGGCACTGCTCAATTACGCCGCCAACGCCATCAAATTCACTGAATCCGGAACGGTCACCCTGCGTACCAAACTCGTTGAAGATTCGGCTGACGGCGCCTTGATTCGCTTTGAAGTCGAGGATACGGGAATTGGCATTGCTGCCGAGGTCATGCCCCGGCTCTTTTCGGCTTTTGAGCAGGCCGACAACACGACCACCCGCAAATATGGCGGCACCGGTCTGGGCTTGGCGATTACCCGGAAGCTGGCGCAGTTGATGGGTGGCGACGTCGGCGTGGACAGCACGCCGGGCCTCGGCAGCAATTTCTGGTTTACGGCGCGCTTAAGAAAGGGCGTGCCCAGCAGCAAGAAAACGCTCTTGCGTTTTCCGCCCGGATCGGCCGAAGCCACACTGGCGTTCGAGTACCGCAACTCCCGGATATTGCTGGTCGAGGATGACCGCGTCAATTGCGAGGTCACGCTGGGCATGCTCAGCGATATCTTCCAGGCACCCGACGTGGCCGAGGACGGCGTCAAAGCCGTCGAGCTGGCGGCCAGGGACAGTTATGACATTATCCTGATGGACATGCAGATGCCCAACATGGATGGCGTCGAAGCAACGCGCCGCATAAGAATGCTGCCCGGCGGTGCCGACGTACCGATCATCGGCTTGTCGGCAAACGCCTTTGTCGAGGATCGCCATCGCTGCATGAATGCCGGCATGAACGACTTCATTGCCAAGCCGGTCGATCCGCAGCTGCTATTCTCCGCCATGCTGACGTGGCTCGCACAGGCTGCCCCGGCAGGCGAGGCGCATGGCGGCACGGTCAGCGTGAACCAGGACGCCGCCGAGGATGCCATGCCGACGCTGCTGATTGTCGACGACTCCCCGGAAAACCTGACCGTGCTGACCGAATTACTGCGTCCGCAATATCGCACTCTGGTTGCTACTAACGGCGAGCGCGGCTTGCGCGTGGCAAACAGCCAGCCCCGGCCGGACCTGATTCTCCTCGATGTCATGATGCCGGGCATGGATGGTTACACGATGCTCTCCCGACTGCGCGACAACCCGGCCACCCGCGACATACCCGTGATGTTTCTCACTGCACTGTCCGGCACCGACGACGAGGAGCGCGGGCTGCAAATGGGCGCCGCCGACTACATTACCAAGCCGATCAAGCCGGCCGTGGTATTGGCCCGGGTCGGTACGCAGCTCGAGGTCAAACAGGCGCGCGATTGGCTGAAGGACCGGAACCATGCCCTCGAAGCCGAAGTCGCCCGACGCATGGTCGAAAACGATCTTACCCAGCGCGTCAGCATTCGCGCCTTGGCCCACCTCGCCGAGACGCGCGACCCGGAAACCGGCAACCACATTCTGCGCACCCAGGGCTATGTGCAGCGACTCGCCGTTGCCCTGCGCCGGCATCACCGCTTTGCCGCGCTATTGAGCGAGAGATACATTGACATGCTGACCCGTTCGGCACCCTTGCACGATGTCGGCAAGGTTGGCATTCCCGACCATATCCTGCTCAAGCCGGGCCCGCTGACGGCCGAAGAATGGGTCATCATGCGCACCCATGCCAGTCTCGGTAGCGATGCCATCGAGCGCGCCGAACGCGACATTGAAATGTCGCTGGAATTTCTGACGCTGGCCAAGGAAATTGCCCGCTAGCATCACGAGAAATGGGATGGTAGCGGCTATCCGGATGGGCTGAGCGGCGACGCAATTCCTTTGTCGGCAAGGCTGATGGCGGTAGCCGACGTCTTCGATGCGCTGGTCAACCCGCGCGTCTACAAGACTTCCATTTGTCATGAAAAGGCCAGAATGATCATTGTCAGCGAGCGCGGCAAACATTTCGATCCCGATGTCACCGACGCCTTCATTACCTGCTTTGACGATTTTGTGGCGATCGCCGAGCAGTACCGTGAAATTGGCGCAGTAAGCTTGATCGGGGTTTAGGTCACAGGCATCGCCATCTGCATAGCAGCTGGCAAGGAGGGATTTCAATGGAAGAACTGATCAAGCCATTCCGGGCGGCCCTCGAATCCCTGGACCGCATCGCGGCGGACAATGTTTTTCGGCAGGCGCTGGAACGCTTGTCGCCGATTGCTGCGGTCGAGCAACTGGTGGTGCCGGCGCTGGAGCAGGTTGGCGCTGCCTGGGAGGATGGCCGTGTGGCGCTGTCGCAGGTGTACATGAGCGGCCGGTTCTGCGAGGAACTGGTGGAGAAAGTGCTGCCGCGCAGCGATCCCGACCGCAAGCACCAGCCGCGCTCTGCGATCGTCGTCCTGAGCGACTATCACACGCTCGGCAAGCGCATTGTCTATTCGATGATGCGCGCCGCCGGCTACGAATTGTTCGATTACGGGCGCATGGATGTCGACGAACTGGTGGCGCGGGCGCTTGCCGACAAAATCAGCGTGCTGTTGATTTCCGTGCTGCTGCTGCCCTCGGCGCTCAAGGTCCGTGCCGTCAGCGATCAGTTGAAGGCCGCCGGTGCGCCAGTGAAGATCCTTGTCGGTGGCGCGCCCTTCCTGTTCGATGCGCAGCTGTGGCGGGACGTCGGGGCCGACGCCATGGGGCGCAGCGCCGCCGACGCGGTCAATATCGTGCACGGCTGGATGGGGGAAATGCCATGAACGGTACGGCCATGAATTCCATGCAACGGACCTTGACGACGCTGGGCCAGCAGGAGCCCGACCGCGTGCCACTGTTCCTGCTCACCACTATGCATGGCGCCAAGGAATTGGACCTGAGCATCGAGGAATATTTCTCGCGCGCCGAGCACGTCATCGAGGGTCAGCTACTGCTGTTGAAAAAGTATCGGCGCGACTGCCTCTATCCATTTTTCCACGCCTCGATTGAAACCGAGGCCTGGGGCGGTACCACGATCTTTCTCCCGGATGGCCCGCCACTGTGCGGTGCGCCTGTCATCGCCCGCCCCGAGCAAATCGACAACCTCCAGCCACCAGCGGTCATGCAATCGCCGGGTCTTTGCCGCGTATTGGCGACCATCGGCGGATTGAAGGCGCAGGTGCAGGACACGGTGCCGATCATCGGCGTGGCGATTTCGCCGTTTTCGCTGCCGGTGATGCAAATGGGCTTCGACAGTTATATCGAATTGATCTACGAACAACCGGAGCGCTTCGAGCGCCTGATGCAGGCCAACATCGCCTTTAGCGTCGAATGGGCCAACGCCCAATTGGCGGCAGGCGCAACCGCCATCTGTTATTTCGACCCGGTCTCGTCCACCACCAACATTCCCCGCGATCTCTACTTGAAGACCGGCCAGCAAGTCGCCAAGCGCGCACTGGCGCAGATCAAGGGACCGACGGCAACGCATATGGCATCCGGGCGCTGCCTGCCGATCATGGCCGAAATCGCCGAGACCGGCACCGCCGTGGTCGGTGTCAGCGTGCTCGAGGATTTGGCCAAACTGAAGGCGGCGGCGAAGCAGCGGGTCAGCCTGCTGGGCAATCTCAATGGCATCGAAATGCGCCGCTGGACGCCCGAACAAGCGGAAGCGGAGGTCAAGCGCGCCATTGCCAAGGCGGGACGCGGTGGCGGCTTTTTGCTTGGCGACAATCACGGCGAAATTCCCTGGCAAGTCCCGGATGACGTGCTTTTGGCTATCAGCGCCGCCGTCGAGCGTTGGGGCCGCTATCCACTCGATTGGGTGGACGACTGGAGCGATGGCGGCGGATAACGTCGTCCCATTCAAGGCGATGACGGCACGACTCTGCATACTCGGTTGCGACAACTTCCATCAGGAAGTCTGCGCAGCCATCGCCGCCGAAGCGTGGCCAGACGTCGCTGCAGCGGCCTTCCCGGCCCGCTGCGGCTGTCCGCCGCTGACGTGGGACGATCTAAGGTCTCTCCTAACCGAAGGGTGCTCGCAGCTGGTCGTTCTGGGAAGCGCCTGCGTGGCCGGTTTCGGTGAGCCGCCGGCGGGATTTCCCACGACACGGATCGTCAAGTTCGAGCAATGTTTTCATCAGGTGGCGGACCGGCAGCTGGTGGATACCGCCATCGCCGCCGGCTGCTATCTGGCCACGCCGTCGTGGCTGGCGAACTGGCGTAAACAGATCAGGGAGATGGGCTTCGCCGCAGAGGATGCAGGAGAATTCTTCCACGACGTGGCGAAAGAGTTGGTCGTGCTTGATACCGGCATCAGCCCGGAAGTCGGCAAATACCTGGCAGAGCTGAGCGAGGAATTGAAATTTCCCGTTCGCCTTGTCCCCACCGGGCTGGACCACACCCGACTACTGCTGACCAAACTGGTGCTGGAATGGAGACTGGATCAGGCGCGCCAAGCCAGCGCAGAGCATGACCGCAAACATGCCAATGAACTGGCCGATCACATCGCCGCCATGGATATTCTGATGCGCCTGGCCAGGACGCAGCACGAGGCAGATGCCATCGCCAGCATCGAAGACCTCTTCCGAATGCTCTTTGCCCCGGCCGCACTCCACTATTTGCGGGTAGAAAACGAGATCCCGATGTCACGCGACCCGATCCCGAGCGAGATGCGCGACGTCATGCGCGGCTTGCACGAAGACTATGCATGGACGCCGGACGGGAACGGCTTTCTGCTGCGTATCCGCCGCGGCGAAGAACTGCTCGGCCTGGTCGCGGTGGACCAGCTGGCCTTTCCGGCGTACCGCGAGCGCTACCTTAATCTGGCGCTGACCGTCACCGGGGTCTGCGGACTGGCCATCGAAAATGCCCGCAATCGGCAAAAACTGCTGGAAGCCGAGAAAATGGCGTCGCTGGATATTTTGGTCGCGGGCGTTGCCCACGAAATCAACACGCCACTCGGGGTTGGTCTTGCTGCAGCCAGCGCCCTGCAGGAACAATCCAAACAGCTGACGGATGGCTTTTCAGCGCACACCATGACGCAGTCCGACCTACAGAATTACCTGCAAACGGCCGCGTCGAGCGGCGACCTGATCCGCCGCAACCTGGAGCGCATCGGCCACTTGATCGAAGCCTTCCGTCAGATCGCGGTGGACGGCAAACCATTGGCGACCGAGCCGTTTTATCTGCGCGACTGCATTGATGATGTCATACTCTCGCTCGGCGACCGCCTGCCAGCCGAGCGCATCGCCGTGAACATCGAATGCGATCCGGCCCTGACAATTGTCGGCACGCCGGGCGACTGGGTCAGCATTTTCGTCAATCTCATCGTCAATTCCCTCAAGCATGGTTTCAAGGGTCGTACGCAAGCTTGCATTGACATCTCTGTCAATGCCGACGGGAAGC
>CAISUK010000147.1 GCA_903888645.1 uncultured Pseudomonadota bacterium
CGGTGGCATCCACCGCGTCCAGCTTGGGCCTTATCGCGAGGCCGGCGAAGCGCAGCGGATTGCCGCGCAGATCAGCGACGCGCTGGCGAGCAAGCCACTGGTTATCCAGCGCTGAGCTGCGGCCCAGTCGGGAAGCCCGCTCTCGATCTGCGCTTCAGCCAGCCTGCACCTGCGTAAAGGCGGCAATCACCGCTGCCGGCGCCTGCACCAGTTCGATCAGCACGCCTTCTCCGCCGATCGGAAATTGCTCGTTGGCTTTCGGGTGCAGAAAAGTAATGTCGTAACCGGCGGCGCCCTTGCGGATGCCGCCCGGCGCGAAACGTACACCTTGCGCGGTCAACCAGTCGACGGCTTTCGGCAGATCGTCCACCCAAAGGCCGACGTGATTGAGCGGCGGTTCATGCACCGCCGGCTTGCGTGCCGCATCGAGCGGTTGCATGAGATCGACCTCGACCTTGAAGGGGCCACTGCCGAGCGCAGCGATATCCTCGTCGACGTTTTCCTTTTCGCTGACGAAGTTGCCCGTCACGGTGAGGCCGAACATATCGATCCAGAGGCGCCGCAGCCGCTCTTTTGAAGCGCCGCCAACGGCGATCTGCTGAATCCCGAGTATGCGAAATGGACGATTGATGTCTTGGTTCATTTGCTGTTGTGGGTCATGGGAATTTTCCAGTCAATGCGGAGTTTCCAAGCTTAGATTCACCGCCCCATATTTTGCTGCAGTTCGGCCATTTCCTGGAGCATCGCTCGCTTCATGCCTTCCAGGTTGGGGATCAGGTCGCGTGCTGCCTGCTGATTGCCGGTGTCGAGCAGGTCCAGCACGCGTCGGCCTATCTCATGCAGTTGGCGATGCTGGCGGTCGAGCGCGGCAAAATTTGGCTGATGCGCGTAGCGCTCCATGGCCGGTCCGTGATACCAGCGCCCGAAACCGCATAGGCGGTCGTTGATGATGTGTTCGCGGTCGATCAGCGCCGCCGGGTCGTCGATGGCGGCGATCAGGCGGTCGACCCAGCGGCGGTGTTCGACCTCGGCGGCCAGCAGCGAGAAATCCCTGACGTGGCGATCGCTGCGCGCCCACTGGTGCCAGCTTGGGTCCGGCCGGTACAGGGTGGCCCAACCCGGCACTGCGGCAGCCGGCATGGGTGGCGCAATGGCGTAACCCTGGGCGAGGTCGCAGCCGAGGCGCAGCAGCATGCAACCGTGCTCGGCCGTCTCGACGCCTTCGGCGACCAGCTCGGCATCGAAGGCAGCGGCCAGATTGACAATGCCGTCAACAATGGACAGTCCCTGTTTGTCCTTGAACAGTTCGCGAACGAACGACTGGTCGATTTTCAGGGTGTCGGCGCCGAGTTGCTTGAGGTAGGTCAAGGTCGAATAGCCGGTGCCGAAATCGTCCAGGGCGAAGCCGATCCACAGCCGGTGGCAGCCGCTGATAACGGCGCGCATGGCGTCGACGTCTTCCAGCGCGGCGCTCTCGACAATCTCCAGTTCGAGATGACCGGCCGGAATATCCGGATAGACCTTGAGGATTTCATCGAGGCTGGCGACGAAATTCGGCCGCAGGAAATGGCGTGCCGCGATATTGACGCTGATCGGCCAGGTCAGACCGTCGGCGTGCCACGCTTCCATCTGCCGCAGCGCCTCGCGCAGCACCCATTCGCCTATTTCGCAGACGATATCCGTCTGTTCGACCAACGGCAGAAATTCGCCGGGCGGTAGCAGGCCGCGTTCCGGATGCTCCCAGCGCACCAGCGCCTCCAGACCGACGACAGTACCGTGGCGCATGTTCACCTTGGGCTGATAGTAGAGGCGCAGCTCATTGGCATGAATCGCCTCGCAGATGCGCTTGCGCTGCGCCGCCAGACTATGCAGCTGCTGGTCTTCGCCGGCATCGAACAGCTGGTAGCGATTGCGTCCGAGCTTTTTCGCTTCGTACATCGCCTGGTCGGCGTGACGCAACAGCGTGTCGGGATCGGCGTCGTCGTGCGGAAACAGGGTGATACCGATGCTCGCGGAAATCCGCAATTCCAGGCCATCGATCAAATACGGGGCCGTCAGGCTGGAAGTGATGCGCGCCAGACTGGTGGCCAGTTCGATGGAGTGGGTGAGGCCGGTCAGGAGCAGCACGAACTCGTCGCCGCCGAGCCGTCCGACCGTGTCGCTGCCGCGCACGGCGGCGAGCAGCCGTTGCGCTACCCGCGCCAGCAGCTTGTCGCCGATCTCATGGCCATGGCGGTCGTTGATCGGCTTGAAATCGTCGAGGTCGAGGAAACAGATGGCCAGCAGGCGCTTGCCGCGGCGCGCCTGGGAGAGTGCCATGCGCAGTCGATCGGTGAGCAGGGCGCGGTTGGGCAGACCGGTCAGGATGTCGTAATTGGCGACGCGTTCGAGCCGCGCCTGAGTCTCTTTGAGATCGGTGATGTCGATGAGCGAACCGACATGATGGGTGATGGTGCCCCGGTCATTTCTGGCGACGGATATTTGCAGCATCGACGGATAGATATCGCCGTTCTTGCGCCGATTCCAGACCTCGCCGCTCCATTTGCCGTACTTCCGCAGTTTTGCCCACAACTCGCCATAGAACGCCTGATCGTGGCGGCCCGATTGCATCATGCGCGGGTTGCGGCCGGGCAATTCCGTTTCGCTGTAGCCGGTCATCTCTCGGTATGCGGCGTTGCTGCTGAGGATATGATTTTCCGCATCGGTAATGACGATGCCGGTAATCGCATTGTCGAAAACGCTGGCCGACAGCCGCAGGCGTTCCGCTGCATGGCGCCTGTCGATGACCAGACCGATCAGGTTGGCGACGTGACGCAGTTCGTCGTGGCGCACCGCGACAGGTTCATTTCCGGCAGCGGCAAACAGCACAATCGTGCCGACGGTACCGCTCGCCGAGACGCCGATGCGCTCGATGGTGACAATGCGCAGATGCGCCGGAGCTATCGGCTCCAGCCCGTCTGCGGGGGCCAGCGCAGCAAGCGCGCGGCGCTCGTCGTCGCTGAAACCGGGTGCAGCGACCAGCTTGAATACCGACGCAGCGTCGTCAGCAAGAAAGATCGCCGCGCTGGCCGCCGGCGCGGCGTCCTCGGCCAACTTCGCGGCTTCCTCGAGCATTGCCGGCAACGGCGTGTCGCGCACCAGCATTTCCAGGATGCGGCTTTCCCCGGCCAATTCGCATTCGGCACGCTGCCGCTGAATAATCTCCTGCTCAAGCTCGCCGCTGCGTTCCGCCAATATTGCCATCTGCGTCTTCAGTGTGCGATTCAGGCGAAAGATGCGCGTGGCGAAAATCAGCAGCAGCAGGAGTGCCACCAATAAGACCGAAGCAATAAAAAGGTCGTGACGCAGCCACACCTCGGGAAGTACCTGGCCATCCACCGACGGGGCGGGGCGGCCTTCGGGGGCCATGGCCAGCGCGTTGCTTGCTCCCAACAAGCTGGCGTAAAGAACGCCGCCGACACTATTCCAACCACTTATCAAGGTGCGCAAGAAATTGCGCCAGGCAGCTTCCCGCTGCTTCACGCCGCCACCTGCCGGGCGCGCAGTAGCAGGATCAAGCCGATGACGATCATCGGCAGCGACAACCATTGCCCCATGCTAATGGTATAGCTCCAGCCGAAGATGCCGGGGTCCGGTTCGCGGAAATACTCGGCGAGAAAACGGAAGGCGCCATAGCCGATCAGGAAGGCGCCGGAGACGGCAGTGCGCGGTCGCGGCGTTGCCGAGTACCACCAGAGCATGAGAAACAGCGCCAGACCTTCGCCGGCAAACTGGTAGAGCTGCGACGGATGCCGCGGCAAGTTGTCGACCTGCGGAAAGATCATCGCCCAGGGCAATGCCGGGTCGGCGACACGACCCCACAACTCGCCGTTGATGAAGTTGCCGATGCGCCCGGCAGCCAAGCCCAACGGCACTAGTGGCGCAATGAAATCGGTAACTTCGAAAAAGGTCCGGCCGGTCTTGCGTCCGTAGAGGGCCATCGCCACCAGCACGCCAAGGAAGCCGCCGTGAAAACTCATGCCGCCCTTCCAGACTTCGACAATTTCAAGCGGGTGTTGCAGGTAATAGCCGGGATCGTAAAACACCACTTGACCCAGTCGGCCGCCGATAACGACGCCGAGCACGCCGTAGAACAACAGATCATCGAGACTCTGCGCTGTAAAACCAAGCCCCGGAAAGCGCGTCGCCCGTTGCCGGCCGAGAACAATGAACAGCACGAAGCCAACGAGATACATCAGCCCGTACCAGCGGATGGCAAGCGGGCCGAGCGAGACGGCGATGGGGTCGAATTGAGGATGGATCAGCATGGCTGGATCAATACGCCCAATTGCGGCAAACTCTCGTCATTCCGGCGAAAGCCGGAGTCCAGTGTTTGACATACGCGTTCTGGATTCCGGCTTTCGCCGGAATGACGGTCCGGTCCGAATATTTATCCAGCAGACGTATGCGCTCAGAGGTAGGCCGATCGGGCAAAGAACGTATCACGCGGCTTCCAGTGGCAGAACTTCGTCATCGAGCGCGCTAGCGGCAAATTCCAGCGCCTCGACGATATCGGAGTCCGACAGTTCGGGATATTCAGCGCGTAGTTCGTCGCGATCGGGGTAAAGGGCCACCGCTTCGAGTACCCGGCGCACGGTGATTCGCGTTCCCCGAATGCAGGGCTGACCGTTCATCACCGCTGGGTTGGCGGCAATCCGCTCAAATTGTTGAGGCATGGTGCATTCCTTTGAAAGTCAAGTAAGTCTATTCTCGCACTACCACACCATTCAAGCGGTAGCGCCATGGCACTTCTTGTACTTGCGGCCGCTACCGCACGGGCAGGGGTCGTTGCGGCCGACTTTCGGTCCTTCGCGAATATAGGTGTCAGGGGCGCGATCTGACGAATCAAGCAGGAAGTCGCGGCGGGGTTGATCCTCGTCGCGGAAGCTCGCCCACCAGGACATCTCCTCCACAGCATCGATGACGTAGCCGCGATTGTGCTGTTTTTGGCGTTGCCGCCACTCCTCTACGGTGCTGCCAATGCGCTTCTCGACGTAGTCCAGGTCCATTATCATAGGGTCGAGCAGGTCATCGGCAAACCAACTGCGCAGCCGCTCCAATAGCGAAGTAGCGCCGATATCCAGCGCGGCGCCAGCGATGGAATCGAGAACATCAGGACTCTCGATATCTCCGTCGATGGCGCGCAGTCTGGTAGCTTCGGCGTCGCCGTATTCGGCCAGATAGGCGACCAGTTCGTCATGGTCGCCATCGCCTTCGAGAACCCGAATGGCCATCGCCCCTAGAGCGGCATTGCGCGCCCAATACGAAGCCGCGCTATCTTCCGCCAAGGCCTTGAGCGGCGCCAAATCGCCATCGCAGACCGAGGCCAGGCAGCGATCATAGCCTTCCGTCAAGGTGTCGCCCAAGAGGATGTCGAGGATGTCATGAGGGTGGCGACCGAGCTGCGCCAGCGGCCGATAGGCACGCGGTTCGCGCCACGCCGCGAGCATGTGCATCGCATAAACATGCAGCATGTAATCGCCCTTGGTCGCCGGTATCGGATCGGTGGCGATGTCTTCCAGACAGGCGATCAGATGGGGCGCCACTTCCTCGCGGTGCTGGTTGGCCAATACGATAGCAGCGGTGGGAAAGGATTTGGAAAAATGCTCCAGGCGCGGTTTCACCTGGTCCCAGATTTCACTCATCGAGTTTCTCCTTGTTGAGTTATTTGCTTGATGATTTCAATGGTGGCGACGCTGACGGCGCAGACGCGGCCGAGCAGGTCGATGACATGTTCCTTGTAATCGGCGAACCGGTACGAGTCGAATTTCTCGCGGATGGTCGGGTCGCGCGGCTTGCTTTCCTTGTGCTGGTCAAGCACCCATTCCAGCGCCGAACGGTTGCCGAGCCGGTAGTTCCAGGCGTCGGGCGGGATGCCGGCGAGCGTCGTCGCTTCGTCGAGCAGGATCAGGCCGGCGTCCTTGTCCGCCTTGAGTTTTGCTTTGGGCTGGGCGAAGCCAGGCTGTTCGCGTCGTTCCAGCGGATAAGGCGCGACGCTTTCGAAACCGACGTGCAATTCCATGAGTTGCCGGCCCCAGTTTGCCCATTGCGCAAAGTCGTCATGGAGCGGAATGCGCGGCAGTTCGCGCTTGAGGTTCAGCGCATATTTTTCGCGGTAGGCCGGATCGTGGAGAACGGCATAGACGTAATGGAAGATGTCCTGCCGCGTGATCCTGGCCCGCTTGCCGTAGCGCTTCTCGAATTGTTTGACGCCCCAGTCGGTGATGTTGTCGACGCGGTTGCCGGCGTCGTCGTAAACAAAAAGTGGCACAGACTGGGTTGCACCATTGCCCTGCTTTAGCAAGCAATAATCAAACGGATGCTTGGATGCAAGCGTGGCCAAG
>CAISUK010000148.1 GCA_903888645.1 uncultured Pseudomonadota bacterium
ACCACAAACGGCGAGCTTGTTTTGACTTGCGCGATGCGCACTTTGATGGCGGCATCCGCCAGGTTGATGCCCTGCGGCAGGATGGGAATGTCGATCATGGAACTGGCGGCAGGCGCTGCCTGGGTGAGCGCGGCAGCCTTCTTCTCGGGCAACAACGCTTGCAGTTCATCCGCATCGATGAGTTCGCTGCTCAATTGCAGTTTGACCAGCGGTTTATTCTGTTCGCGAGTTTGCAGTGCATCAACTGCCAACGTGCTGTGCCCCAGTTGCAGCGTAAGGTCGTAAAGTTGCCAGCCATTTTTGCGCAGCTGGAAATCACCTTTCACGCTGGCAGGCACATCCGCGCCGGGCTTGAGCCCCAGCCAACTGGAGACTTCGCTGGAATGCGGCGCATCGAGCTTGAAGCTGATTGTCGTGCCGGTAATTTCCGAAGGCGGTTGCAGCAGGGCATGCACCTGCGCGCTGGCGCTACCTGCCTGCAAATTGAAATCAATCGGCGCATTGGCTTCCTGCATGAGCTCGGTCAAGGTCGCGCCTTGCAGCGTCATGCTGAAGGTGTTGGCCAGCAATGTGCCGCGCGCTTCGCCGCGCAGCGCTTGGCCCGCAGGCAGTGTCACAGCTAACTTGTCCAGCGCAAGCTGCACCGGACGCGCGCCCGCGCCGTTGCCATACGAGAGCTTGCCGCGCTCCACATCGAGTTGCACATCCAGCGATTCCATCAACTCCGCACCGCGGTTTCCCCGTGCGGCGATGCGCAAATCGAATTGGCCCAGATGGCCTTTGACATCGGGCAGGCCGAGCAGCAGCCCGGCCAGGTTGCCCAGGCTGGATTCATGCGTGCCGAGTGCCGCATCGAATCGCGCCGGATTTTTCCTGGCATCGATATGCGCGCTGCCGGACAGGTGCACATCGGCCAGCGCGGCCTGTATCGGCACATTCAAACGACCGTGGTCGAGCTTCAGCTGCAGCATCGCATCGTGCACGTTGCCGGGCAGGTTGAGCCATTTGCCCACGCGCAAGGTCAGGTCGACATCCGTATCGTTGAGCGCGCGCAGATCGAAATTGGCCTGCGCCAGTTCGCGATACATCTCGGCCAGGCTTTGTGCGGGCGCATCCACTGCATTGGATTTTCCGGTCATGAACGGGCGCGTATCCAGTGTGGGCAGGTTGAGTTGTCCCTGTATCCTGGTGCGCACACCGCCATAGTCAAAATCAAGCGCGCCGTTGAGTGCTGTGTTGCCCATGTCTCCATCCAGGTTCGCCAGCTTGAGGCTGCCCGGCGCATACGTCACATCGCCTGCAATGGTCGCCTTGCCGACGGGCGGCAAGCTGGTCTGCAGCAGACGCTCGAATTCATTCAGGTTCTGCGTGGCGAGTGCGAAGTGGATGTTGCCGCTGTTGTTGGTGATGTTGCCCTTGAGCGCGAGTTTGGAACTCAGGAAATTCAACGAAAGGTCTACGGGCCAGGGCTGCTCGCCGCCAGCCAGTTCGGTCAGGGTGCCGCCGGTGAATTCGAGTTGGTAAGGGAAGGTTTTTTCCACTGTTCCGTTCAGGCTCAGCGTGACCGGTTGGCCGGAAGGAA
>CAISUK010000149.1 GCA_903888645.1 uncultured Pseudomonadota bacterium
GAGTTGCTGCCAGAGCGGATTCAGCCAAGGATAGTTATTAAATACCGAACTTTGCAATTGTTTTTTCAAGTAAATTCTTGATCGAATCGATCGGCGCCGCAGCATCGATGACGGCGAATCGCCAAGGAAATGCCGAGACCCGCTGCAGGTAAGCAGCTCGCACGCGTCCAAAAAATTCGGCCTTTTCCTGCTCGAAGCGGTCAGGAGCGACACCGGTTCCAGCCAGTCGCTGCCGAGCGACTTCGGGGGCGATGTCGAAGAGAAAAGTCAGATCCGGCGCCAGACCGTCAAGCACCCAGGCCTCGAGCGCATCCAGTTTGCTTGTTGGCACGCCGCGCCCGCCACACTGGTAAGCAAAGCTGGCGTCGGTAAAGCGATCGGAGACCACCCAGGCGCCTCGTTGCAGGGCCGGTTCTATCACTTGGTCGATATGTTCGCGACGGGCCGCAAACATCAGCAAGACCTCGGTTTCCCGGTGCATCGGCTCGCTCAGAAGCAGGGCTCGCAGCTTTTCGCCGAGCGCTGTACCGCCGGGTTCCCGCGTGCACACGACTTCCTTGCCCAAGGCGCGCAGATAGTCTGCCAACCATGCGTGATGGGTGCTCTTGCCGGCACCGTCAATGCCTTCCAGGGTGATGAAACGTCCGCGCAAAGTCTAGTCCCTATGTAATTGGTAACGGGCAACCGCTCGATTGTGCTCATCCAGCGTGCGCGAAAATTCGCTTGAACCGTCGCCACGGGCAACGAAGTAGAGCATATCGCTTTTCGCCGGATGCAATGCAGCGCGCAGCGCGGCCAGGCTGGGCGTGGCGATCGGCGTTGGCGGCAAGCCGGCACGTGTATAGGTGTTGTAGGGCGTGTCGGCAAGCAGATCGCGCTTGCGCAGGTTGCCATCGAAGCCGCTGCCGAGGCCGTAGATGACGCTCGGATCGGTCTGCAGCAGCATGCCGCGCCGCAACCGGTTAACGAAAACGGCCGCGACAGCGGGCCGGTCGGAAGCGATCCCGGTTTCTTTTTCGACGATCGAGGCCATGATCAGCGCCTGGTATGGCGATTCATAAGGCGTCGCCGGGTTGCGCTCCGGCCATTCCACCTGAATTTTCGCCTGCATCGTTCGGTAGGCACGGCGCAGCAGATCAAGATCGCTGCTGGTCTTGGCGAATCGATAGGTATCGGGAAAGAAAAGCCCCTCGGCGTGCTTCTCGGCGGCACCGATGCCGGCGAGAATTTCCGCATCGGCGAGGCGCTGGCTATCGTGCTGCAGGCTGGGGTGGGCATTCATGGCGGCACGCATCTGGGCAAAGGTTTTGCCTTCGACGAAAACGATTTCCGCCATGGTGACGTCGCCACGGGCGAGTTTCGAGAGCAGTTCATAAGGCGTCACGCCGCTTGCGACTTCGTAGCTGCCGGCCTTGATGTCGGACGCCTTGCCGAGCAGGCGTCCGAGCAGCATGAACTGCCAGGGTCGAAAACCGGCACCAGCCTCGCTGATGATCTGGGCGCTCTGGCGCAAGCCGATGCCGGGCGGAATATTGAAATCGAGCGCAGCGCCGGAAAATGACAATGGGGAAGAGGCAAACCAGCCTAGCCAACCGCAAAAAACGGTGACGCCTAGCGCCGAAATCACCAGCAATCGCTTGAGCGCTCGCATCGCAACGGGGAGGTAAATGACAGCCGCTATAATACCGCAGGCTTAGTAACGGCCCCCCAGTATCGCCCTCCTCAGTAAGGTTCAAACTTGGCAACGCCCCGGAACCAATATGACGCAACCCTGGAACGAATTTCTCGCGACGCTGAGTCACCGCCCCGACAATTTCGGCGATGAGACTGGTGAACTGGCGGCGGCCGCCAACGCGACCGTCGTCGTGCCGCTCACCGATCTCGGCCTCATCCGTGCCAGCGGCGAGGAAGCCGCCGGGTTCCTGCACAACTTGCTGAGCAACGATGTCAAGAACATCCAACCCAATGATGTTCGGCTAGCCGGATTTTGTACCGCCAAGGGCCGCCTGCTGGCGACGCTCCTGGTTTGGCGCGAGGGTAATGACTTTCTGCTGCTGCTGTCGGCCGATCTACTGGCAGCGATACTCAAGAAATTGTCGATGTATGTGTTGCGCTCCAAGGTGAAATTGAGCGATGCGAGTGCCGACCGGGTCTTGCTTGGCCTCGCCGGAAGCGATGCTGCCGTGGCCTTGTCCGAACTTGGTGTCACCGCACCGGGTGCCATGCAGGTGACGGATTTTGCTGCGGGGCAAGCGCTGGGCTTTGGCGGCAGCAGATACCTGCTAAACCTCGATCCAGACCAGGCAAGTACCATTTGGAACAAACTTGGCGCGCACGCCAAACCGGCCGGGCTTGCCGCCTGGCATTGGCGGGAAGTCGCCGCCGGCGTGCCACGCATCGTCGCCGCGACCCAGGAAGCCTTTGTCCCGCAGATGGTCAATCTTGAATTGGTCGGCGGCGTGAGTTTCACCAAGGGTTGCTACCCGGGTCAGGAAATTGTCGCCCGCACGCATTATCTCGGCAAGGTCAAACGGCGCATGTACCGGGCCAAACTCGATGCCGAAGCGGCGGCCGGAACGCATCTTTTTTCTGCCGAGGCCGGCGAGCAATCTTGTGGAGAGCTGGTTCAGGTGGCGCGCTCGCCCGCTGGCGGTTTCGAATGCCTGGCCGTGATTCAGTCG
This sequence comes from uncultured Pseudomonadota bacterium, assembly GCA_903888645.1. Lineage (GTDB taxonomy): Bacteria > Pseudomonadota > Gammaproteobacteria > Burkholderiales > Rhodocyclaceae > CAISUK01. Next base: position 2,682 of record CAISUK010000149.1, read on the forward strand.
CCCAGTGCCGATGCCGGCCATGTTCGCGTCGGTTCGTCCGATGGTCCGTCACTCCACTTGCTGTCCCTGCCCTACGCAATTCCCGAGTAAGCGGTGTGCCTGATCCTGCTCGCCTGGCGGGTTCATGACGATTGTCCACTGGTCATTGCGGCCAACCGCGACGAGTTCTTTGCCCGCCCGACGCTGCCCGCCGGATTCTGGGCTGACGCGCCGGAAGTCCTTGCAGGTCGCGACCTCGAAGCGGGTGGCACCTGGCTCGGCATTACCCGCTCGGGCCGTTTTGCCGCGCTAACCAATTTTCGCGATCCGTCCGGACAGCGGTCCGGTTTGCCTTCGCGCGGTAGCCTGACCAGCGATTTTCTGCGCAGCGACAGCACACCGCCGGCATATCTCGAACAACTGGCGACGAGTGCCACCACCTGGAACGGCTTCAATCTCCTGCTTGGCGATGGCCAGGAACTTTACTGTTACAGCAATATGGGTGGTCCGCCGCATCAACTGACGCCAGGCATTTACGGCTTGAGCAACCATCTGCTGGATACGCCCTGGCCAAAAGTTACAGCGGCGAAAGCGGCGCTGCTGGATTCTTTGGCGGTGCTGCCCGACCAGGCGCCGCTACTGGCCTTGCTGCGCAATCGACACATCGCAGCGGACGAACAACAGCCGCAGACCGGAGTGAGCCTCGAATGGGAGCGGCTGCTGTCGGCGGCGTTTGTCAGCGCACCGGGCTACGGAACGCGTTGCTCGACGATCATTTTGTTCGGCCGCGATGGCCGCGTCACCTTTGACGAGCGAACCTGGCTGCCCGGCGCGCAGCCAGGCGGACACGCCCGTTTCAGCTTTCGCCGGGAAAGCTAGACAAGCTCCTGCGGCGTCAGCGTGCGCCGCATCGTCATATGCCGGATGCCTGCATCCAGATATTCGCCCCCTTCCGCGACAAAACCGTAGCGCTGATAAAAGGGCACGGCTTGAATCTGCGCCGAAAGCACCAAGCGCCGCCTGCCGGTGCCGGCGGCGAGTTCGAATAGACGACATAACAGCGCCGCGCCGACGCCCTGGCCGCGCCAGTCTGCCAGCACGGCCATGCGGCCGATGCGCGCTGTGCCGTCACGCTCCGGGATCAGCCGCGCCGTGCCGATGCAGTGGCCACCTGCGTCGCGGGCAACCGCATGCGTGACAACAGAATCCAGTTCGTCCAATTCCATTTCTGCCGGCACGCCCTGCTCCGCCACAAAAACGCAGTTGCGAACAGCCGCTGCCTCGCCAGCAAGTTGCGCCCAGTCGCCGGAAATGACGGCATATTCGACGATCCGCAGCGGCATGCCGCAAGGCACCAGATCGAACAGCTCGACGATGTCGGAGTTTCTCATGCGCACGCAACCGATCGAACCCGGTCGGCCCATCGCCACCGTGTCCGGACTACCATGCAAATAAATGTAGCGGCGCATCGTATCGACGCCGCCGAGGCGGTTGAATCCCGGTTCGCAGCCGGACAGCCAGAGGATGCGCGTCAATATCCAGTCGCGCCGGGGCTCAGCCGAGGCCAGGTCAGGCGACCAGATTTCTCCCGTTGGCCGGCGTCCGATGAATACGCTGTTGACCGGCTGGCCGGCGCCGATCCTGGCGCGAATGATATGCCGCCCGCGTGGCGTGCGAAAACTGCCCGTCTCCTCGCCGGCACCGGCGGTTGCTGTCGACACCGAATAGCGGCGCAGGAGCAGGCCCGAATAGTCATACAGTTCGAGCGTCTGCGCGGCAAGGCTGATCAGGATCTGCATCAGGCGAGCAACGTTTTCTGCCGGCGTGCCGCAAAAAAATCCGACAGCAGACGGCCGCAGGCTTCGCCGAGCACGCCGGCCTCGACCGTCGCATGATGGTTCAACCGGGTTTCCGCGAACAGGTCGATGACACTGCCGGCTGCGCCGGTCTTCGGGTCGCTGGCACCGAACACGACGCGAGCAATGCGCGCGTGCATGATGGCGCCGCAGCACATCGCGCAGGGTTCCAGCGTGACGTAAAGCTCACAGCCGGGCAGGCGATAATTGCCCAAGCGGTTGGCGGCATCGCGCAGTGCGACGATTTCTGCATGCGCCGATGGGTCATGGCGAAGAATGGTCTGATTGAAGCCGCGCCCGACGATGACCCCGTTGTGGACCACCAGCGCGCCAACCGGCACTTCGCCGCAACTCGCCGCCTCACGGGCCAGAACGATCGCTTCACGCATGAACTCATCGGCCGCCGAAGTCATCGCAAGCTTACCCCGTACTACGTAAAGAATGGCATGGTGGCCAAGGCGAATATTGGCGACTGCCGACTTGCCTGCTGGCGCTCAGGCTTCATCCTGATGACGCTGCGCGATCACCCTGAATTCTTCGAAACCATTGAGAAAGGCGTCAGTGATGTCAGGATCGAAATGGCTACCTCGTCCCTCGCCGATAATGGCGCGGGCATTGTCAAAATCCATCGGTTCCTTGTAGGTGCGCCGCGAAATCAGTGCATCGAAAACATCCGCCACCGCCATCAGCCGCGCCGGTATGGGAATCGCGTCGCCGGCCAGCCCATCGGGATATCCGGAGCCATCCCATTTTTCGTGATGCCAGTGGGCGATCTCCTTGGCGAAGGTGAGAAAGGCCACCGGTTCTTCGGCATCGGCCTCGGCCCGCTCAATGGCATCGGAACCGAGCTTGGCATGGGTTTTCATGATCTCCCATTCCGTTGGCGTCAGCCGGCCAGGCTTCAGCAGGATATGGTCAGGAATCCCGACTTTGCCAATGTCATGAAGCGGCGCGGATTTTACCAACAGATCGATATTGCGATCATTCAGGAAACCCGAAAAACGCGGGTGATCGCGCAATTCAAGGGCCAGGCTACGCACATAATTCTGCGTCCGGTGAATGTGGTTACCCGTATCGGTATCGCGCATTTCGGCAAGATGGGCCAAGGCCCGGATACTGACGATCTGAACGAGTTCGTTTTCCGCCATGCGTCGTGCGACTTCTGCTTCCAGAAATGCATTTTGGTCCTCCAGCCACGTCCGTGCCCGTTTGGACTCGAGCTGCGTATGTACCCGGGCAAGAACCACGGCCGGCTTGATCGGCTTGGTGATGTAGTCGACGGCGCCCAGTTCGAGGCCATGCTCTTCGTCGCGGGCGTCGCCCAGCGCCGTGAGGAAAATCACCGGCAGATCCCGGGTGGCGGGATCGAGTCGCAGACGTGCAAGTACCTCATAGCCGTCCATCTCGGGCATCATCACATCGAGCAGGATCAGGTCAGGCTGGGGTGACTGTGCCGCATAGCGAAGCGCGGCGTGCCCGGAATTGGCAGCTTTGACCCGATAACCGGCACCGCGCAGAAGCTCTCCAAGGACGACCAGATTATCCGGCATGTCGTCGACGATCAGCAGCGTTTGGGTCTCTGGCAGCAAGGCAGACGTCGCAACCATGGGAGCGTCAGATCCTCTATCGGGAAAGGCCAAAATCGTCATTGGCGAGATGCGCAAGGAGCAGCGGGCAGTTGGACCAACTCGGACCAACTCCAGCTTGCCATTAGAGCGCGAATTCTACATCAGCCATCCGCTGCATCTGCTGAATGTCCGGTATATGGCGAGCAAATTGATGTCTTCATTGCTCCGACCCGGCCCCAGGCGCAAGTCCAGGGAAACTTCTGAACTCAGTAAGGCAATGCCCCCTTATAGCGCTCTACTGCCTGTGCTTGCTGGCGGTGATCCTCAGCCAGTTCCTCGGAAAATCTGCGTACTAACGCATCGTCAGTGGCAGCGCCACCGTCCTCAAAAAATTTCATGTCCGATAATTCCCTGGCTAGCGCTATGTCCATCGCTTCGTTCAAATCAACGCTGGGCGCATCGACTTTCAAGGTCGCATCAAGCTGTTCGCGGGCCACCTTGAATAATCCGAACTGCGAAATTTCCTTAATACCCGCCCATTCGGCAATGGCCGCGACTCGCAGTCGGCGGAAATCAGACATCCAGTAAAAGAAATCGCTTGCACCAAGATCGCGCTGCGCCAGAGCAACACCAATATATTTCCAGTAAAAGTGTTCTGCCTCCGATTCCCGCTTGGCGGCTTGGGCAAAAAATGCTGAGATGGTCATGATCGCGTCTTTCAGGAAACACTGCTTACCTAATCGGCCCGATAACAGGCACCGTATTTCCACGTTAATAGCAAGGTATTCATTTGTCAACATTCCAGGTCAATGGTACAACCGAATAGGCTATCAGTCCCGAAACCAGCTAGCTCAGACCGCCCCTACCAAAAGGACCCTGACTGAACCTTGGCTTCGCGTGGTTGGCTCGGGTCTTGTTCGAACGGCATCAGGGATTCCCTGACGTCCACTTCGAAATCCCCGATATGCAAAAACTGCTGCTTTGGATAGCATCCCGCAGAGGCTTGTCTTCGGGAATTACTCGGCCAAGTCGTCAACGGCATCTAGGCGACGCTCGCGATCCGTGAAAGCGAGAAGCACCAGCACAAGCCGATTGTTGCCCTTACCGCGAATGCCTTTCGTGATGAGCGCGATCAATGCATTCGCGCCGGCATGAACGATCGTATTGCCAAGCCGGTGAGCAGCGAAGTGCTCTACAGCGCCGTTTTGAAGTGGCTGAAGCAGGCCAGGGCGAGTACCGGACATCGGCGTGACTTGATCCAATCTATAACTAAAGTCGTAGAATGAAACGGTAGCGAGTTCGTCAACATTTGCACGTGAGCCGTCGTATGCACCGCACACTTCCCCTCTCGCCCTTGCATCGGATGCGAATTGCAAATCGGTGAGTTAGCGCACATCGGCGACCTTTCGCACGTACGTATGCATATGTATTCCGCCGTGCCGAATGATCGGGTAAGTAGTGGATCCGCTGAAGGCTCTCAACGTTGCGCCTGAGGTCGCCGTTGCCGAAGCTGCTGAATGATGACGAAGAGGAGTATCGGGGCTGCAATGGTTGTTGAACAGGGGCATATAATCGGGATATTTACTGAGCGCGACGCGTTATGCAGCGCCATGAATGCCCTGCTGCGCGGGAGCAGGCCGCCGGGAGCAGTCGCATGGAACTGATGGCGAAGCAGCTGACCGAGCAGCTGCGCCAGGAAGTGGCGCGTGCGCGTGACTTCTCAATGAGTGCTTCCGACTGGTTCTGGGAGACCGATACCCAACATCACTTTTGCTTCTTCTCCGACAACTTTGAAGAGGTATATGGCTTGCCTCCTGCTCAGTTGTTGGGCCAGAGTCGCACGGAACTGCTGGAACTGAGCGCGCTAAATCCCCCGGAAATAATCTCGGCACATCTTGCCCAACTCGAAGCTCACGTACCTTTCAAGAATTTTGAGTACCGGATCCGAGGCAGCGACGGTGATGTGCGGTGGATCACGGTGTCCGGCCTGCCTTACGTCGATGTGGCGGGGAATTTTGCCGGTTACCGAGGCACTGGCGCCATCATCACCAAGCGCAAGCAACTCGAGGAATCGCTAATAGCCAGCGAAGCGCGCCACCGCGCCCTGTTTGAGCATTTGAAAATTCCGATGTTGCTGATCGATCCGAAGGATGGTGCCATCGTCGAGTCCAATCAAGCGGCCGAGAAGTTCTACGGACACAGTCGAGAGAAACTGCGGACCATGTTCATGTCCGAGATCAATCAGCTGTCACCCGACGAGATCCTGGTCGAGATGGCTGCAGCGAAATCAGAAAAGCGAGACTGCTTCTATTTCCAACATCGCCTGGCGAGCGGAGAAGTCCGTCAGGTAGAAGTGCGCTCGGGGCCGCTCACGATTGATGGTGGCGAACTGCTCTATTCGGTGATCAACGACATCACCGAACGGCATGCTTCAGAAATGGCGCTGGTGACAGAAACCGCGCGCCTGCACGCCTTGCTCGAAACAGCCAGCGACGGCATCCATATCCTCGACAAGTGCGGCAATCTGATCGAATGTAGCCACTCGTTCGCCACCATGCTGGGTTATGCGGACCATGAGATTCGCGGACTCAACGTGGCGGACTGGGATGCGCAAGAATCGAAAGTGCAAATTCTCGCCACCTTTCCCGATTTGATGAATGCGCCGGCAAAGTTCGAAACCCGGCATCGGCGCAAGGACGGAACACTGATCGACGTCGAAATTGTTGCCAAGGGCATCGAGATCGGCGGCAAACCCTTCATCTATGCGTCCTCACGCGACATCACCGAGAGAAAGCGGAATGAAGCAGCGACTGCGGAATTTGGACATACGCTCTACCACCTTCACGAGCGCTTTTCCCTTGCCACCGATTCTGCCCACATCGGCGTATGGGATTACGCCGTGCCGGAAAACCGGATTGTCTGGGACAAGTGGATGTATGCCCTCTATGGCGTGAGCGAGGAGAGTTTTTCCGGAGCCTATGAGGCTTGGCAGAACGGACTGCATCCGGACGACCGGGCGCGTGGCGACGAGGAGATCGCCCAGGCGCTGCGCGGCGAAAAGGAATTCGATACGGAGTTCCGAGTGATCTGGCCGACGGGAGAGGTGCGGCACATCAAGGCCGCCGCGAAGGTGCTGCGCGATGCCGACGGAAACCCGCAACGGATGATCGGGGTCAATTACGACATCACCGCGAGAAGGCGGAGCGAGGAACAACTGCGGCAAGCCGAGCTGCTGTTGCGCTCCGCCATTGATACCATCGGCGAGGCCTTTGTCGTCTACGACCAGGAGGATCGGCTCGCCTTCTTCAATGAGCAATACCGGCAGATCTACGCCAATTCGGCGCCGGTTATCGAACTGGGACGAAGCTTTGAGGAAATCATTCGCTACGGAGTCGACCGCCAACAGTATTCGGCGGCCATCGGTCGCGAAGAAGCATGGATTGCCGAACGTTTGGCAGCCCATCGACAAGGCAATCAGCAGCTGATCCAACGGCTCGAAGACGGACGCTGGCTGAAGATCACGGAACGGCGCACGCCGTCCGGGCACTCGGTCGGTTTCCGTGTGGACGTCACCGAACTCTACCAGGCCAAAGAAGCGGCGGAGGCAGCAAACGTCGCCAAGAGCCGCTTCCTGGCCACCATGAGCCATGAACTCCGCACGCCGATGAACGGTATCCTGGGCATGGCGCAGATGCTGGCGATGCCGGACATCAAGGATGATGTGCGCCAGGACTACGCCCGTACCATCCTCAATTCCGGGCATACGCTGCTGGCCCTGCTCAACGACATTCTCGACCTGTCGAAGGTCGATGCGGGCAAGATCGAGCTTGAATCGGTGGCCTTCGAGCCGGGGCAGATCCTCCAAGAAATCCAAGCATTATTTGCCAATGCAGCCGCGCAGAAAGAATTGCACATCGCGTCTGCCTGGCGCGGTCCCGCTCAGCGCTACCGGGGCGATCCCCACCGCCTGCGGCAGATGCTCTCCAACCTGATTGGCAACGCCCTGAAATTCACGGCGCAGGGTGAAGTGCGCATCGAGGCTCGCGAAGCGGAGCGCGACGGCGAGCGGGCGCTGCTCGAATTCGCCGTGTCCGATACCGGCATCGGCATTCCGGAAGACAAGCTGGCATTGCTGTTCAAGCCCTTCTCGCAAGCCGACAGCTCGACCACGCGCCAGTTTGGCGGCACCGGGTTAGGTCTTTCCCTGGTGCGCAGCATGGCCCAGTTGATGGGCGGCGACGTCGGCGTCGACAGTACGCCCGGCGCGGGTTCGCGCTTCTGGTTCCGCATCCGTGCCGATCTGCTTGCGCCGGGAACGGACAGCAGTGATGACGCGCGCCAGGAAAAAATCGGCGCTGACGGTACGGCAACTGGTGTCAATGCCGGCACCTTCGCCGGGCACATTCTGGTGGTCGACGACAACCAGACCAACCGTATGGTGCTGAAGGCCATGCTCGATAAACCAGGTGTGCATTGCAGTTTCGCCGAGAACGGCCAGCAGGCGGTGGATGCGATCAC
>CAISUK010000150.1 GCA_903888645.1 uncultured Pseudomonadota bacterium
ACTCCGCATCGTCATGGAAGAATGGCTCAAGCGCATTCCTGAGTTCTCCCTGAAACCGGGCACCAAGCCAGAATATCTGACCGGCTTCCTGCGCTCCATTCGCAAACTTGAGTTTGTGTTCTGACGATCATGTCTCGAGTAGCCGAAAAATTCGAAGATTATCGGGATCGCTATCAGAACATCAAGCTGGAACGGGATGATCATGGCATTCTCACCATGACATTCCATACAGCAGGCGGTAGCTTAGTTTGGAGTGCGCTCGCGCATGAAGAACTTGGCTACTGTTTTACTGATGTGAGTGCGGATCGGGAAAACAAGGTTGTAGTCATGACTGGCACCGGACTGAACTATTGCTCCGACATTGATGCAGGGAGCTTTACATTAAGTACGGCTGGAGATTGGGACCAGATCATTTTTGAAGGGCGGAGGATGTTATTGAACCTGCTCGACATCGAGGTTCCTGTGATTAGTGCCATTAATGGTCCGGCGCGTATCCATCCAGAAATTCCTATCCTTGCGGATATGGTGTTGGCTTCAGAAACAGCGGTCTTTCAGGATGCGCCCCATTTTATTTCCGGCATTGTGCCGGGGGACGGTGCTCACATTGTCTGGCCACATGTCCTTGGTCCAAATCGTGGGCGATATTTCCTGATTTCTGGACAGGAGCTGACAGCGCGCCAGGCGATGGAATATGGTGCAGTAAACGAGGTACTGGCGCCAGACCAGCTGATGGATCGCGCCTATGCACTGGCGCGCAAGATTGCGCCGTTGCCTGCTTTGACCAGACGCTATACGCGACTCGCCGTAACGCAGCGGATCAAGCGTTTAATGCAGGAAGGGCTCGGCTATGGCCTGGCACTTGAAGCACTGGCCGCTGTCGATCATCTGCCTACTGAAGGTCGGATGAAGGACGTCAAGTAAGTTCTGAGTGTTTCATTCGAAATATTTGCTGATAAATCAATCATTGGAGAAAGCATCATGAAAGTGAAGATTGACGGAGAAAACTGCTGTGGGCATGCACGTTGCTGGGTAACTGCACCGGAGTTTTACAAGCTTGACGAAACTGGATACGCCGAGTTTCGTGGCAAGACGGTGGATGTTCCTCCCGAAATGGAGGCGGCAGCGAAGCGTGGGGCGAACACTTGTCCCGATCGTTGCATTACGATCATTGAGTGAGGCTGCGCATGGCTGATTTGAGATTTGACGGCCGGGTGGCTCTCGTCACTGGTGCGGGAGGCTCAATTGGCCGAGCGCATGCGATGCTTCTGGCCTCTCGCGGTGCGAAGATTGTGGTCAACGACTACAACACAAGCGTATCCGGAGAGGCTGGTAAATCTCAGGACAACCCAGGCGAGCGCGTGGCCAAGGAGCTTCGCGCGCTGGGAACGGAAGCTGTCGTAAACACAGATAGTGTCGCAGAACCAGCGGGCGCACAAAGGATGGTCGATCAAGCCTTTGATGAATTCGGCAGGCTCGACATCATCATCAATAACGCAGGCATCGCCGTCTGCGACTATATCCACGAAGAGCCCGGCCCCAAATACGAGCGGAATCTGAATATTCTGCTGGAAGGTCCGATGTATGTTGTACGCGCGGCATGGGAGCGGATGAAGGCGCAGAAATTTGGCCGGATTCTGAATACCAGCTCAGCATCAATATTTGGTTTTAACCAGCCGGATGGAAACTGGTGGGGGGCTTATGTTCTGGCTAAATCAGCCATTACTGCCTACACCCGTCAGCTGGGTGGTTATGGAGAACAGTTTGGCATCAAGGCGAATGCAATTCTGCCATTAGCATATAGTCGGATGAATTGGAATCTACTCAAGGGAACGCCTGAAGGAGACTTCCTCGAGAAGTATGCAACGCCGGAAAGCGTTGCGGCGGCTTCTGGATATCTGCTTCACGAAGAATGCCCGGTATCGGGAGCATCCTTCAGCGTAAGCGGAGGACGGATTGCAAGGGTTGTCTATGCGGAGCCGCTGGGATATCACAGCCATAACCTGACCCCGGAACTCGTCAAGCAGAATTGGGCGACCGCAATGGGTGAGGTAGGTGCGGACTACAAGATGTGTGACTTTTACGAAATTCCCAATCTCTTGGAAGAGTCCATGTTGATGCTGAAAGCGGGTGTCGGGAAAACCTGATTAGCAATCGGAGAGACATCATATGCGGTCAACTGCGACGTTAGACCCGGAAATTTATGCGGTAGCGTCGCAGTTCCCGGAGATCAATTTCGCCGATGCTGATGGTACGCGCGCTCTCTTTGCCGCTATGCTAGAAGCAGCGGCTCCTGAGGGCCGGCCGGTTCATGGTCCCAGGGTAGCGCAAGTCGAACGTAAGATTCCTGGCGCGTTCGGTGGTCCTGAGATTCCAATTCGAATCTACACGCCGGGCTCGTGCCCCCCAGATAGTCCTGTCTACCTAAGTTTCCACGGCGGCGGCTTTATTCTCGGGGACCTCGATACCGAGCATGCGCGATGCATCAAGATGGCGCGAGATGGAAATGCTGTCGTAGTCGGCGTGGACTATCGGTTGGCGCCAGAGTGCCCATATCCGGCTGCCGTCGAGGACTGTTATGCAGCGCTTCAATGGGTCGCCAGCGAAGCGACGATGCTCGGCATTGATCGCAAAAAGATCGTTATTGGTGGCAGTAGTGCCGGCGGCGCATTAGCTGCAGCGGTCGCATTGATGGCCCGCGACAGGAGCGGTCCGTCAATCGCATTGCAAATGTTGTTTTATCCAGTGATAGATGATCGTGGGGCTACAGAGTCCATGCGTAATGGCGACGACGCGCCAATTTGGAATTCTCGCCACGTTCGTGACATGTGGAATCACTACGTTGGCCCTGACCGTAGCAAAGTTTCCCCCTATGCGGCACCAGGTCGAGCCAGCGTCTTAGAAAACCTACCGCCAGCATATGTCATTACATGTGAACACGACCCGTTGCGAGATGAGGGCCTCGACTACGCCATCCGCATGCTCCATGCGGGCAATTCCGTCGAACTGCATAACTACGCGGGCACCGTCCATGGGTTCGATTTACTGATTCCCAAAGCAAAAGTCTCGACGCGCGCCTTTGAGGATAGCGTTGCTGCGTTTCGACGTGCCACTACTTAGAAGACCCCTAAAATTGCCACTATATATTTGATTTCTAGCAAATGCTTTCCAACCAGCCAATGGAGCAGATGCATTCGGACTACGCGCGTTTGCCGTGCTCATCGGCGCGTTGAGCCTCTTAGACCTCAGCATTGCATCGACGAGAAAAGTACTATATGAATCGTTCGTGGGATATCTGCCAATACGCAATTCCACCCTGCAAGCAAACGCGGCGACCGACTTGATTTCTGCGCTGGTAATTCAACCCCTCAGGCAATCGTATTCCGTGCAGGCATCAGCTCCAAACTGGTTCGGCTCACCGAGAGCCCAGGCAATGGCCTCGCACAGTCGGGCCAGCGCATCGCGGCTTTCGGGTAGATAATCACCATACGCGTGGAACTCGTGGTTCATACGTGTCCAGACGTCCAAGCGTACCCGACCACCTTGGGCGGAAACCGTCGCCGCAAAATCACGGATCATGTCGACAAGGATTTCCTTGCCGCCGGCCTGAAGATATATCGGCCCCAGACCGCGGAAATCTTGGCAGATCGGAGACAATTCGGCGTCGCTCATAATTTGGCCACCTTTGAGCCAGGCAGCGAACTGCAAGGTCATGTAGCCCTGAACGAGATCGTAGGGATCGTTGCCGAACTGACTTTGGCCTCGTCGGCCGACATCGGTCCACGGGCTGAGGCCAAGTGTCAGGGCTGGTTTCGGCAAACCCGCTTGATGCAGCCTGAGCAGGGTCATCAAGGCCAGGTGGCCACCGGCCGAGTCCCCGCAGAGCACGATTTTTGCAGGGTCAGTTCCGCGTTCGATCAGATAGTTGTATGCCGCCAGGCCATCTTCGAGTTGTGCCGGATGCGGGTGCTCTGGCGTCAACCGGTAGTCCGGAGCGAACACCGCAATGCCCAACGTGTGGGCAAGACAGGCGGCAAAATGATGCGACACGCCGGCGTAGAAGGTGTAGCCACCGCCATGGAAATGAAGCATTGTGGCGTCGCTGTGGCGAACCTGCGGTACGAACCAATGGCCGCGCGGTTCGCCTTCTCCGGTGGACCGAACATCGACATCGGGAAAGGTTTGGAGCAGCGTATAGACGCTGTCGAAGTAGGCCCGGCTGGCCGTAATGTCGTTGCTCAGACGAAAAGCATGGTTGAACTGGGCACGGATATACAGCGTTCCGTATTCGACGAGGAAAGGCCACTCTGCGACAAGCCGCCGGCCCAGCGCACGCCGGATCAGCACTTCGACCGCGATCCACCCCGAAATCGCCATACTTCGCAATTTGTGCGAAAAGCGCCCCTGAATTATCGTCTTTTTCATGTGAAGCTCCGACGTTGGCATTGCCACAATATTGCCAACGACGTATTTTTCTCGCTAGAACGGAAACGACATCAATGACCCGCGCTGCTGCGTTCATGCACGTCCCTTCACCTGCCCTCGGCGCTTGTGTGCTCGCTGGCGTTGAACGCGATACGCGCGGTTGTACGCTTGACGATGCAGAACGTTTCAATTACTACCCGGCGACGCCGATGGTCGTGATTTCATGGATTTTCGAAGGAACGCTTCATTTGGTAGAAGAACGGGCGTCGGGCACTCGGGCAACACTCGGCCCTGCCTTACCGCGCCTTCTCTTTTCCGGGCCGCAACGCCGCCCATCAGCCAGTTGGTCGCCGGGGGCAGTACATGCGCTATCGGTCGGCTTTTATCCCGAAGCCCTCTGCCGTCTTATCTGCCAGCCGATGGAAGCCTACCTCGACCAGCATCTGCCACTGGAAATGGTTGCGCCGCCGCTCTTCTTACATGCCTGCCAGGCGATCCTCGACGCCAGCGATGACGGGCCGTTCGCGAAACTCGAAGCGCATTTCCAGCCCTTATGGCGCGAACCTGGCCGAGTCAGCCCGGCACCTTATATCGGCGATTGGGTGCGTTCCCTTTTTACCCGCGCCGCGCATTCGGCCGCCGGGCGGAGTCTGCGCCAGTTGCAACGCCGCGTCCGTGCCTGGACCGGCCAGAGCTACCGCGACCTGCAGCTTTTCATCCGCGTCGAGGAAGCATTCATCCACCTTAGCGAGGTGCACGACAGCCGCGCGCCGGACCTCGCCGCTATCGCCGCCAATGCAGGCTTCGCCGACCAGTCGCACATGGGGCGTGAAATCCGCCGGGTTACCGGCATGTCACCTTCCCGCTTTGGCGAGTGCCTGGAGAACGACGAGGCCTTTTGGTATTACCGCTTGATCGCTGGAGAACTGGGGTGCCAACGCATTTTTCCTACAAAGCTGATGCACCAAGTCAGTCCGTCCACAGTGACGTTGCGCGATAAAGCAACGCAGGTCAGTAGCTCACGGTTTCATCGGCGCCTTTGAGGCGCCCACAATCTAAAGCAACCGCGTTTTTCGGAGGAGGATGCGCTATGGCCGAATAGTGCCCTATCCACAAGAACCGCCATCGACAAACTCCTTCCAGCGACAAATCGATGGCAGCCTTCAATGAACGATCCGCGCGGCTTACATGCTGCGGCGGTACTGCCCACCCACGTCATATAGCGCCGTAGAAATCTGCCCCAGCGAGCAGTGTCGTACCGCGCCCATCATCACCTCGAAGACGTTACTGTTGTCGATCACCGCCTGGCGCAGCTTGTTTTGCCACGCCAGTGACTCACCGGCATTGCGTTGCTGAAAGTCGGCAAGGCGCGTGAGCTGCGACTGCTTCTCTTCTTCGGTCGAGCGGGCCAACTCGATTTCACCCAAGCCGCCGGAGCCCTTCGGATTCAGGAAAGTGTTTACGCCAATGATCGGGAAGGAACCGTCGTGCTTCTTGTGTTCGTAGTGCATCGACTCATCCTGGATCTTGCCGCGCTGGTAACCGGTTTCCATGGCGCCAAGTACCCCTCCGCGTGAAGCAATCGCCTCGAACTCCTTGAGAACTGCCTCTTCGACAAGGTCGGTCATTTCGTCGATGATAAAGGCCCCCTGATTCGGGTTCTCATTCTTGGCCACGCCCCATTCACGATTGATGATCAACTGAATCGCCATCGCCCGGCGCACCGATTCCTCGGTTGGCGTGGTGATTGCCTCGTCGTAAGCATTGGTGTGCAGACTGTTGCAGTTGTCGTAGATGGCAATCAGTGCCTGCAGCGTGGTACG
>CAISUK010000151.1 GCA_903888645.1 uncultured Pseudomonadota bacterium
ACGTAGCCACGGTAACCGTCAGCACACCTGGTTGCCGCAATGCCGCCGTGTATCGCCAGTAAACGGCCGCCACCTACACATGGGCAGGTAGCGGCATGAAGTCGCCGTTGAAGGTCTGATCCAACCATGCGCACGTGGCTGCAGCATGCGCCGGTGTTGCAAACGCAGCCTCGCCTTCAGTACCTATGAGTTTGAAGAGAGTCGGTGCAGTGGCTTCGGTCAGGATACGTCGATCAAGCAAGAAGCGTGTAAACAGCGCACGACCGACGAGCGCCAACACCTCGTGCCCCCGCTCATTGTCCCGAGATTCAGCGCCTCGGGCATCCAAGAAACTCTGCGAGATCACATCGACGCTGCCCACGAGCAAGTTCCGCAGTGCCTGCTCTTGGTAGGCATTGTCCGCAGTGCCCCAGAGACCCTCCTGAAGATCACCAAGCACCGACCTTGCATCTGCGAACTTCCCAAGATTTAGTCGGGTCGACGTGTGGGCATCGAGCCGGCAGGGCCACACCTCAGCGGCCAGAACTCCTGAGTCATTAAGCTGGACATCGAGCAGGATTGCGGTCTCGGCGCGATTTCCCAGTGTTCGCGCCAATGCCGCGCCAGCGTCCACGTTACCGGTGCTGGCCGACAGGTACACCAGCGGACTGCCGTCCTTTTCAACTACGGCCTCGACCTTCTGCTTACCACGAGCATTCAGAAGGTCGGCGTACTCAAAGTTATCGCTGTTGATCTGGTCAGTGAAGTCGAGGCGCACGACACTGCGGTCGGCGCCAATGGCCTTCAGTGCCCGATCAATGATATCCCGACGGAGCGTTGCGTCAGCAGCGCTCACGATGACTCAAAGCCGACTCCACTGCGATCGTATTATGCGGCGCGGCGCTTGCGAGAATGGAATTCGTGTTTGCCATTATTTTTGTGTTTGAAATTATACGTATTGGCGTCGATACATGTGTGCTATTGTCACACGTATGTGTATCTATAGCAATCCTGCGCATGCCACTTGAGGCCTTCCCGACATCACAAGGAGATCTGATCCGAATGGCCCGGGGCGACCGAACGAAGACTGAGTTCGCCAAGGTACTTGACGTTGATCGGAGCTGCCTGTCGAGGTATGAGAGCGAGCATCTGGGGGCGCCTACGTCTGTGCTCAATCATTGCCTGCGTGCGATTGCAGCTCAGCAAGGCTCTGCAGTTGCCAAAGCAACGCCTCTAGACCGCGCGCTCCAGTTAGCTCGCCATGCCGTCAGGGAACTGGAGGCTGCCTCGGCAGTAACGCGTAGCAGGCGGTAACGCAGGCCACGGTTGAGCTTCCGTCGCGCACCCTATCTGACAGCATATCCATCACAGAGTCTGTGATAACCGAAGTTTGCCACTTTGGATCTGGTGACAAACAGTTTCAACCACCGGCATCCAACAATTCCTCGACCAGAAACCGGGCAAAGGGTTTGATGTCGCCTTCGACACTGGCACTCTCTAGTGCCTCCATATAGGTGTCACGCCGTTTCACCCGTACTACAGTCCAGGGATACCCCCCAGACGCCAGCATTGCATTCAGGAGGAAGCGACCGATGCGACCGTTGCCGTCAAAGTAGGGATGGATAAACACGAACAGGTGATGCCCCAGGACGGCACGAACCGCTGGTTCGGACTCTTGGGAGATCAGATCAAACAACGCCTGCATGGCATCGACCAGCGCCTCTCTCGGCAACGGCGTATGCATCGAGTTACGGATATAAACGAGGCCACTACGATAGCCGGCCAGTTGGTGGGGTTCCAGGATGCCCAGTGTCACGGCCGGAGCAAAGAGCTCCCCGTACCAACGATGATGATCGACACGAACCACCTGCCCTGAGTTCTTGCCAGCGAGTATCTGCGTGAGACTGGCTTTGACCGCCTCAAAGGCTTGGAAATATCCGCGAGCAGCCAACGCATCACGGTCCCCCTTATCCTCTGCGTTGCCGTCAGGATTCCAGCCGGATTTCGCGACTCGTTCAATCAGGGCGTCATTAACTTGGTAGCCCTCGATTGAGAGAGAGTTGTACGCATCCGCGCGATAGCGATCGGCGACATTGCGCAGGTAGTCATCCGCAGAGTTCGGCAATCCGGGTGTCGGTGGAAAGATAGACAAGACATCGTCACGCCACCCCGCCCACATAGATTGGAGACGCATGACATAGGGAGAACGTTCTCGAGTAGTCCCCAAGCGTGGAGTCGCAATTTCAAACGGATTGCTTTCGCGGACATCGTATTTTGCCTGCCGCATTGTGGTCAGGATGCGGTCCGCCTCGTCCGTGCGCCCCATGAAGCGCAATGCACCGGCAAGCCGACCGGCAGCGGCCGGCATACCGCCCCCAGCTAGCAGCACGGTCAATAATTCACCCGGATCACGCACCAGGCCCAGGGCAATCTCGGCTTCGCGGGACAGGTTCCGAAAGGCCTGCGGCCCCAACCTGCACAAGGTTTCGGGAAGAGAAAACACCTGCAGACCGTCGATGTCTTCACGCTTCTTTGATATTGCCTTTTCATCGGGGTAAATCAGCAAAGATGTGCCATGAGGCAAGTCGAGTACTGACGTTCCCCCTTCCCTGGCGATCACCGTAACCTGCTGCGGAATCACCGTGCTGCGCGTATGCAGCAGGAGCGACGCTTCCACATTCAGGCAATACCGTTTGCCAAATCGCTTACCCAGATAGCCCGCAAGAAAGGACCAGAAACTTGCGTACCAGGCAGTCGAGTCCCCGTCGCGGTCCAGTGGGTTTGCGCAGACGTACCACCCCTTCATTACGGGGCGAAGGAAGCCTTCTTCGACCAAGAGGACACGCTGGGCTTCCTTCAGGTCGCCAGAGTCGATCACTCCCCGATGCTTTTCCTGCAATCGCTTGAAAGACTTCAGTGCATCGGCAAGCTTCTGATTCGGTTTCATCGCCGGTAAATTACTATGTTTTCGTGGCGTTATATTACTTTGTTTTACCCATGTATTATTACTTTGTTTTTACCAAATAATAAAAACTGCTAGGAATGGCCGATTGATATCGTGGGTACATGCTGCGGCGTAGCAGCTTTGTACTGATTCCTGATTCACGTCAGAAACCGCCAAAGCCTGATAAATGCCCAGTGCAGCCGGTCGTATAGTCTTAGCAACTCGCCATAATGCCGGCAGTCGCGATCGGTAACGATCAGTATGTCGGGATCCTTGGGGCTTGATTTTCCGCGGAACGACGCTGCAGATCTATAATTTTTGCAGGAATTTAGGAGGAGTCTAGGTGACGGTCAAGATATTCGCTGTAGCTGTAGAGACCTATCAGATCTCAAAGGTTTCAAAGGTTGTGTACGCCGAGAACGACGCAACTATGTTCGTCAAGGCGTGGGAAGAAATCGACCCCGCGACTGAGAGCAAGACGCTTATAAGCGCGAAGGCGACAAAGACAACCATCCTGTCCGCCTTCAAGAGCTTCCTGGCGGATGTTGAGTTGGACGACACGGTGGTCTTCTTCTACGCTGGTCACGGTCACCGCGTCGGCGACACGAACTACATCACTGCGCACGACCTCCAGTTGGGGGATATCGTTGCTACCAGTATTGCGCTCGAACAGGTACTGGACATGTTGCGCAAGTGCAAGAGCGGGAAGATCCTGCTCTTTCTCGACTCTTGCCACAGTGGAATGCCGACCAGCGATGGAATGAGGTCGATCACGTCCGAGTTCACCGCTGAAGAACTCAAGGAATTTTGTAAGGACTCCAAGTTTCACGTCGGCTTTGCCTCGTGCGCGGTCGATGAATACTCCTGGCCAAGCACTGCCTTGCAGCATGGCATCTGGACCTATCATGTCATCCAGGCTATTTCTGGCAAGGCGCCGAAGGCGCTAGAGAAGGGCCAATTTGTGACGGGAGCTTCTCTGCGGGACTATCTGGCGGTCGAGGTGCCGCGAGAGCTTCGAAGGAACCGCACCGGGAACGAGGTCCAAACACCTTGCGAGTTCGGCAATGCGAGCAAGACCTTCATCATCGCGGACCTCGAGGCCTTACTTAGAAAGTCCAGATCTCTCAACCAAGAACTGAGTGCCGGATTCCTGCGCGCATCTTTCCACGGTATTGCTGGTGGTTCGATCGCTCGATTGAGCGGGTTCCAGAAGCGCAGCCACAAGGTCCCGGACCGACATTCTGACTCAGCTGATGGGTTCATTCAAAGGGTCGGAGAGACTGAAGTGTCGGATCTCGCGAACTCCATTCACGACGAGTTAAAGGAGGCGTTCAAGTACAAGAGAAAGGATCTGACGCTTGACCTCGATGTCGGCTCTGCAACCATCACCACGCCGCAGTTCGATGTCGCAATCGATATCGCGCAGGATCCAGATGATCACGAGGACTACGTTCAGACTGTACGTGTCTCCTCGTTCAGGGAAGCAGGAATTGTCTTCGATCAAAGGTTCCAAACCGTCTTCTCGGCACACTGCGACACCCTGGTTGTGGAGTTCGAACGGAAAGTCTCAATCTCCGAGCGAATCGACCAGATCGAAGAAGACGAGATGCTTGCCGAGATCGG
>CAISUK010000152.1 GCA_903888645.1 uncultured Pseudomonadota bacterium
CCGAGCAGTTGAACTATCGCATCAAGCTCTTGGGCATCACCCGCCGCACCGAAGCCGGCGTTGAGCTGCGCGTGCATCCGACCCTGATCCCCGAAAAGCGCCTGATCGCCAACGTCGAAGGCGCCATGAATGCGGTGCTGGTGCACGGCGATGCCGTCGGCGCCACCCTGTATTACGGCAAGGGCGCCGGCGCCGAGCCGACCGCCAGCGCGGTGATCGCCGACCTGGTCGATGTCACTCGCATGCATACTGCCGACCCGGAGAACCGCGTCCCGCACCTCGCATTCCAGCCCGGCAGTATCAGTAATGCTATTGACGTGCCAATCCTGCCGATGGCCGAGGTGGTCACCAGTTACTACCTACGCCTGCGCGTCGAGGACAAGCCGGGCGTATTGGCCGACATCACCCGCATCCTGGCCGATCAGGAGATTTCCATTGACGCCATGATGCAGCGTGAGCCTGGCGAGGGCGAGGAACAGACCGACATCATCATGCTGACGCACTTGACCAGGGAAAAGAATGTCGATGCGGCGATTGCGAAAATCGAGGCGCTACCGGTGGTCAAGCGCAAGGTGATTCGCATTCGCCTGGAGAATCTGGGGTGAGCAAACGTTACGTATCTACACGCGGCAATTCACCCACGCGCAGCTTTACCGAAATTCTGCTCGGCGGACTGGCCCCCGATGGCGGTTTGTATCTTCCCGAAGTCTATCCGCAAGTCAGCCGCGCCGAACTCGATGAATGGCGCGGCTTGCCGTATCACGACCTGGCTTTCGCGGTACTGTCGAAGTTCATCGACGATATTCCATCCGCCGATTTGAAGGCGCTGATTGATCGCACCTATACGGCATCGGTCTACCGCCATGCTCGCGCTGGCGATAATCCGAAGGACATCACGCCGCTGCGCTGGCTGGAGCCTGGTCTTGGATTGCTGGAGCTTTCCAACGGGCCGACGCTGGCCTTCAAAGACATGGCGATGCAGTTGCTTGGCAACCTTTTCGAGTACGCGCTCGACAAGACCGGCGCGCAGCTCAACATTCTCGGCGCGACCTCGGGAGACACGGGTTCGAGTGCGGAGTACGCGATGCGCGGCAAGCACAACATCCGCGTTTTCATGCTCTCGCCGGAAGGCAAGATGAGCCGTTTTCAGACCGCGCAAATGTTCTCGCTGCAGGATACGAACATCTTCAACATCGCCGTGCGCGGCGTCTTCGACGACTGTCAGGACATCGTCAAGGCAGTGTCCAACGATCACGCCTTCAAGGAGAAGTACCGCATCGGCACGGTCAACTCGATCAACTGGGCGCGGGTGGCGGCGCAAATCGTCTATTACTTCAAGGGCTATTTCGCTGCGACCAAATCCAACGATGAGCCGGTCAGTTTCTCCGTGCCATCAGGAAACTTCGGCAATATCTGCGCCGGCCATATCGCGCGCAGCATGGGACTGCCGATCCGCCGGTTGATCCTCGCCACCAATGAGAACGATGTGCTTGATGAGTTCTTCCGCAGCGGCGTTTATCGGCCGCGGGCGACGGCGCAGACTTGGCATACCAGCAGCCCGTCGATGGATATTTCCAAGGCATCCAACTTCGAACGCTTTGTCTTCGATCTGGTCGGCCGCGACGCGGCAACGGTACGGGCTTTGTGGGACAAGGTCGATGGCGGTGGCGCTTTCGATCTTTCCTCGACGCCAAATTTCGCCCGGATCGCCGCTTACGGTTTCGCGTCCGGCAGTAGCAGCCATGCCGATCGTCTGGCGACGATCCGCCGCGTCTGGAATGACTATGGCGTCATGATCGACACGCATACCGCCGATGGCGTCAAGGTCGGCCAGCAATATCAGGAAGCTGGCGTGCCGCTGATCTGTCTGGAGACCGCCTTGCCGGCGAAGTTCGACGCCACCATCCGCGAGGCGCTTGATCGCGAACCGGAACGTCCGCTTGATCTGGAAGGTATTGAAGACTTACCGCAGCGTTTTGCCGTGATGGACGCGGATGCGACAGCAATCAAGGGCTACATTGCCGCGCACGCCTGACTGAAGTCAGCCGACTGGACCCAGAGCGGCGCGGCGGCGCATCATCACGATGAAGGTGATGGCGGAAATATTCATCAATAACGCATAGATGACACTTGGTACGGCCAGCCGGGGCGATGCCAGCACCGTCGCAGCAAGGTAGATGCCGACCGCGGCGTTATGCAATCCACATTCGATGGCAATGGCGATGCGGTCGCGCAAGTCCAGGCCGAGCCCCGCTGCCAAGGCGAAACCAAGCATCATGACCACGAGGTTCAGGGTGGTCGCCGCCGGCCCGACAACGGTAATGAATTCAGCGAAAACGTCACGCTGACTGACAAAGGTGGCGACGACGATGCCGAGGAAAAGGCTGGTGGCCAGTCGCTCGGCGCCCTTGACGAGACGCTCCGTGAGCACCGGACGGAAATGCTTGACGGCCATGCCGAGCATTACCGGCACGGTGGTGAGAAAGAAAACGCCGCGTGACAGGCGCAATACCGGAAACTCCGCGCTGGTAGCGGTACCGAGAAAGTGCTGCAGAGACTCACTGACGATCAGCGGCATGGTCAGCGCCGCGGCGATGCTGCCGACCGCCGTCAGGGAAATCGACAGGGCCGTGTCACCGCGGGCCAGATAGGTGATCAGACCGGAGCTGGC
The DNA here is from genome assembly GCA_903888645.1 of uncultured Pseudomonadota bacterium. Lineage (GTDB taxonomy): Bacteria > Pseudomonadota > Gammaproteobacteria > Burkholderiales > Rhodocyclaceae > CAISUK01. The sequence continues at coordinate 2,672 of CAISUK010000152.1, forward strand.
ACCACCCGGGCAGGCGGCGACAATCATCAAGCCTACGGCCATTTCCCCGGGCAGCCCCCAGGCAGTGGCGACCGCCCAGCCAAGGGCAGGCACCAGGGCCAATTGGCCGAAAAGGCCGGCTGCCATTGCCTTCGGTCGGGCGAGGACTCTACGGAAATCGTCAGGCACAAGCGTCAGCCCGAGCGCAAACATGATGAAGGCTAGCGCCGCCGGCAGCAGGACGTCAATCACGGTGTTCAGAGATTTACCCCGATCGACAATAACAATCCAAACAACAATTGCGTCTTCGCTGTACCCGCCAGCAGTCCGTTGAGGCCGGCCGCATCGCCCGCCGCGGGCAGGCGACGTGACAGGTAAAGCGCTCCGGGTAGTGCCAGCAGGGCCAGCAGCGCACCCGAGTGGAGGGCGGCAATGATTCCCAACAGCACGAATGGCAGCAGCACCAGCAATCGATAGACCAGCTGTGAACCGCCACGACCGATGAGCGCGGCCAAGGTGTGCCGGCCGACCGCCATGTCGCCGGCCAGATCGCGATAGTTGTTGACCAGCAGGACCGCCGCTGCCGGCCCGCCGACGGCAAGGCCGGCCAGAATCGCCGCCAGGGAAAAGTCCTTGCTCTGCAGAAAATGGCTTCCGGCGACGGCCACCACGCCAAAAAATGCCAGGACGAAGAGCTCTCCGCTGGGGGTATAGGAAATCGGTCTCGGCCCACCTGAATAGGCCCAGCCGGCGATCATGGAGGCCAGTCCGACGGCCAATATCGGCCAGCCGCCGACGGTCACCAGATAGATTCCGGCGACAAATGCGCCCGCAAAAGCCACCATGGCGGCGCGTTTCACCGCGGCCGGCGTCGCCCATCCGGCGGCGGTGACCCGCGGTGGGCCGATGCGTTCGTCGGTATCGTTGCCGCGTTCAAAATCGGCAGCGTCGTTGTGCAGGTTAGTTCCGATCTGGATGAGCAGGGCCACGATCAGTGCCAGCATCGCCACCGGCCAGGCGCGCTCGGCGCCATCGGCCCAAGCCAGCGCTGTGCCGACGATGACCGGTGTGGCGGCCATGGTCAGCGTCCGCGGCCGCGCCGCCAGCCACCATAGGCGCCAGCTCCGCGGCGTGGCCAAAACCTTGGCTACGATAGGCTCAGGTTTCACGGGCGAACTCCGGAGTGCAGGCAGGCGATGCCGAACGACAGGTTGCGCCAGACCACGTCGCGAAAGCCGGCTGCAGAGATCATTGCGGCGAATTCACGCTGGTCGGGAAAGCGACGGATTGACTCGATCAGGTAGTGGTAAGCGTCCGGCTGCTGCGCAACCGCTGCGCCGAGGCGCGGTATGACCAGCCGGGAATACAGGTCATAGAAGGGCTTCAACCAGAAAACCGGTCGAGAGAACTCCAGGCAGACAAAGCGGCCGCCGGGTTTGAGAACGCGCCAGGCTTCGCGCAGCGCCAGTTCCGGTTTTGTGGCATTGCGCATCCCGAATGAAATCGTTATCAGATCGAGTGTTGCGTCGGCAAAAGGCAAGGCCTCGGCTTCGCCGCCAATCCAGCCGATCTTGTCGTCGCCAACATTCTCCCGGCTACGCCCGGCACGCATCATGGCGACGCTCGGATCGCAAACCCACACCTGTCGCCGCGGGTCGCGCGCCAGCAGGCGTGCCACGTCGCCGGTGCCGCCAGCGAGATCGACGGCCAATCCGCCGCCAGGAGTAGCGATGGCACTTGCCATGTCGCGTTTCCAAAGCCGGTGGATGCCGAAACTCATGAGGTCGTTCATCAGGTCATAGCGCGGCGCTACAGCCGTGAATACGGAGCGGATGCGACTCTGGCGTTCAGCCGGCGTGACCTCAGTGGAGCCAAAGCTGTTTTCCAGAGGGCTCATTGGCTCACCGGAAACCTACAAAATAAGCGCACCGGCGCGACGTCGTCGGGTAAGCGTTTATTGGCGACGATGCAGACGATTTTGCTCTTGGCAGATTGCACAACATTTTCAATTGGTTGCCACGCATTTTCGGAATAGGACTGGCGCCTCGATTGGCGGCGTCGGTTACAAAAGCTGAGAATGATAATCGAAGGCGTGACCGAGATACTTACTGATGAAGACGCCGTTGCCAGCGACGACGCGCAGAGATAACCGCTACGCCGGTGGCAAAGGGAATCCCAAGAAATCGAGGTCGTCAAACTATCGAATCGACGCCTTTACAAAAGCTGGTCGCCGACCTGCTGGCTAATGTCGGGTTTGGGCACCCGGAAATTGCTCAGTTCGATCGAGCTGGACGAAAAGTGCGATAACCCAGCGGATGCGCGCACGAAAATTCCACCATGGTACTTCTGGCAGAGTTGGCCTGACCGGAAGGGGAGTTGGTTCCGAGGACGCGAGCGTGTACTTGTTTTGCCGCTCGAGATGACTGCCGAGTTCGAAAACCCAGAGGATGCGCTCACCAATGTTCCACCACGGTAATTCCTCCGGCACAACCGGCCGGGCAGCTGTTGGCTGGTGCAAACGTGAACGGGCGGACACCATTTCGGATTTGTTACGCTGCTCGATCTGAGCAAACAGAACAATAACCCAGCCGAAACGCTCGCCAATATTCTGCCGGGCAAATGCAGGAACATCGTTTTCGGGCACCACTGACAAGGGCTGCGGGCTGCGTACCAAGGCGTCGACGAGAAAGCGTACGGCTTCGAGGGGCGGTAGCGCCAAGGTGGATTCGTCAGTGGCTGGTGCGACCAGGGCCCGCGCGAGCAATGGCGTCTTGCGCCAACCAGATACGACAGCACGGCGGGAGACCGAGTCAAAGGCGTGGCGCCCAACCTGATGGCCGATCTCGGCGTAGAGCAGGCGCGCGGCGCGAATTCCCGGGCGACACATGGCTGGCAGTCGTTCGATTCCGGCGTCGACGCGTGCATAAATTGTGTCAGCCTCGCGTAGCAGCCTCTGGATTACCGTCGCGATTTCATGGCAGTGATCGGGCTTCTGCAACCAGCGATCAGGGTCGAGGCCCGCCTCGGCCAGCCATTGCCGTGGCAGATACAAGCGTCCCATTCGGGCATCCTCGCCGACGTCACGGGCGATATTCGATAACTGCATGGCGCAGCCCAGATCGCAAGCACGGGCAACCACATCAGGATCCCGCACGCCCATCAGCACGGCCATCATCGCGCCAACTGAGCCGGCGACGCGAGCCGCGTAGGCCTGCACTTCCTCGAAGTTGTCGTAGCTACGACCGAGCACGTCCCACTCGAATCCTTCCAGGAGCGCTTCCGGCAGTTCGCGTGGCATGGCGAATTTCGCCACGACATGGGCGAAGGCGCGATCGGCGGGCAGCTGCAAGGGCGTGCCGGAGTAGGCAAGGTCAAGGCGCTCGCGCATGTTGAGCAGCCCGACGGCACCATTGTCTTCGACGTCAACGGCATCGTCGGCAAGACGGCAAAAGGCATACAGCACCGATGCCGAACCGCGAATGGCAGTCGGCAGTAGGAAAGAGGCAGCGAAGAACGTCCGCGATCCGCAGCTCAGCAGCTTCCGACAGGCTGCAACGTCCACGGCATATTGCGCTGCCGGATCAGGCAAAGGTTGCGGCATCGGGGACCACCTTGTCGAGAACGCGGGCTGAAGAGAGAACGCCGGGCAAACCCGCACCTGGATGGGTGCCGCCGCCAACGAGATAGAGGTGTTCGATATCCTCGCTGCGATTGTGCGGCCGAAACCAGGCGCTTTGTGTGAGCACTGGTTCCATGCCGAACGCGGCACCGTGGGTGGACAGCAGCCGATCCTGAAAATCCTGCGGCGTCACCGTCATCGAACTGACGACGTTTTCCTCGATATCGGGGAGCAGGCTTTCGCTCAGGCACTGCATGATGGTGCGCCGGTAAGGCTCGGCCTTTTCCTGCCAGTCGATGCCGCTGCCCATGTGCGGTACCGGTGACAGCACGTAGAACGTATCGCAACCGGCCGGCGCCATCGAGGGGTCGGTCGCGGTCGGGCGATGCAGGTAGAGACTGAAG
>CAISUK010000153.1 GCA_903888645.1 uncultured Pseudomonadota bacterium
ACATGGACGACTTCGAGCAGGCCAAGGACAAGATCATCATGGGTGCGGCTCGCCGCACCATGGTCATGGACGACGAGGAAAAGAAGAACACTGCCTACCACGAGTCCGGTCACGCGATCATTGGCAAGATGCTGCCCAAGTGCGACCCGGTACATAAAGTGACGATCATTCCGCGCGGGCGCGCGCTGGGCGTGACCATGTCGCTTCCGGAAAAGGACCGCTATAGCTATGACCGGGAGTTTTGCCTCAATCGCATCGCCATGATGCTGGCGGGCCGCATTGCCGAGGAAATCTTCATGCACCAGATGACCAACGGCGCGGCGAACGACTTTCAGCGGGCCACCGATCTGGCGCGACGGATGGTGACCCAATGGGGCATGTCCGACGCACTCGGCCCGATGGTTTACGGCGAAGAGGAAGGCGAGGTCTTCCTTGGCCGCTCGGTGACTACGCACAAGAACGTTTCCGAAACCACCATGCAAGTTGTGGACGCCGAGATTCGCCGCATCATTGACGAGCAGTACGCGCTGGCGCGCACCATGCTCGAAGAGAATCGCGACAAAGTCGAGGCAATGACGGCTGCGCTTCTCGAATGGGAAACCATTGACGCCGACCAAATCAACGACATCATGGAGGGCAAACCGCCGCGGCCGCCCAAGCCGTCTTCGGCGGCGAACAAGCCCTCTGCGGGCAGCACCCCTGGCTCTGCGCCGACCGCAGCAGCGCCCGCCTGAAGGGGAATCGTTAGCTACAGGTCGAAGAGTGGGCGGCAGTGGCTGCTGTGTTCAAGGCAAGGCGTTTGTAGCCAATTTTCTGATCGCTGAGTACGGTGCCTATCTGTCAGGGAAAGTTGCCTTGGCATGTTCCCTGCGCTCATTCTTCGCGTTCAGGATTTCCGTCTAAACTTCCCTCTTTTTCCTCCCGCATTCACCATTGAGCGTTGCGGATTGTCCAGATGTTTTAAGGAAAGATTCATCAGCATGGGGCGAAAATATTTTGGTACCGATGGTATTCGTGGTCTTGTCGGTGCACTCCCGATCACGCCAGACTTTGTCATGCGCCTTGGGTACGCAGCCGGTTCCGTGCTGGCCCGCGCGGAGCAGTTACCTTCAGGCGAGCGACCCGCGGTACTGATCGGCAAGGACACGCGCGTCTCGGGCTATATGCTCGAGGCCGCACTCGAAGCCGGGTTCTTGGCGGCTGGCGTCGATGTCATGCTGTGCGGACCCTTGCCAACTCCTGGCATTGCCTATTTGACTCGGGCGCTGCGGCTTCAGGCCGGAGTAGTCATTTCCGCCTCGCACAATGCCTTTCAAGATAATGGCATAAAGTTCTTCTCGGCCCACGGTGCCAAGCTGCCCGATTCCATCGAAAGTTCCATCGAGGACGGTATGGATCTGCCGATGGGATGCATGGAATCTGGAGGGCTTGGCCGCGCCCGGCGTATTGATGACGCTGCGGGGCGCTATATCGAATTCTGCAAGAGCACTTTTCCTAACGAACTTGACTTGCGCGGGCTCAAGATTGCCGTCGATTGCGCGCATGGTGCGGCGTATCACATCGCGCCCAAGGTGTTCCACGAACTTGGCGCCGATGTGGTTAGCATCGGCGTCTCGCCAAACGGGCTCAATATCAACGATCAGGTCGGCGCTACTGCGCCGGCCAGTCTCCGCAATGCCGTGCTGGAACAGCGCGCGGACATTGGCATCGGACT
>CAISUK010000154.1 GCA_903888645.1 uncultured Pseudomonadota bacterium
GCGGCTGAAGATCAACGGCCAGGGCTGGTATCCGCACCACGCGCGCATTGTTGCGCACCATCGGTGTCAGAAAATCGATCCTGAACTCCGGTTCGCCGGGATTGATAAACCCGGCGCTGCTTTGTGCCTGAAACGCCGACATGGGCAAGAAGCCCATCTGCAGCGAATCGAGACGTGCACCAGTAATTTGATGGAGGTTATACAACATGATCATCGTTTGTTGTATAGCTAAAGATGCCAGCGCCACATTCTTCAGCCGCTTCGTATGCCCTTCATGCGCGGCGGCGTTGCGAGGCCAGGTGGGTGGGCCGCTCGTCGGCGCATTTCTTCTTTGGCTCTCATTGAGTTTCCGCTTCGTCGGCTTGTCGTCGCCCACTCGGGCGATTCATGGCTGACTATCCTGCTGGAAGTTACCCAAAAGAAAAGGCATGCACATTGCTTAAAGCACCATAGCTACTTCGAGTCGAGGTCGATATGGTCATCCAAGGATTAAGCAACGCCTTCGTAGCCTACGCTGCGATGAAGACATCGCCTGCACAGCGGGAACCCTTTGCCTTTTCTTCGGCAAATATTGCCGACACGGTGAGTATTTCCGCTGGCGCTAAGGCCATGCTGACCCGTTCTCAATTGTCGGCCCAGGGCCATGAAATTCAGAGTCGCCTAGAAGCGATCAAGGCGAAGCCGGCCGTCGAGAGAACCGCCGAGGATACCCAATACGTTGCCAAGAACGACCAGCGGTATGCGGAAATTCAGGACAAGATCAAGGCCAATGGGCCAAACGGGCTTGACTCCCTCACCGCCGATGAAGTCGATTACATGCAGAAGGCCACTGGCTTCGTCAATACGATGGCGGAGTTGTCGCCCAAGGAAAAGGCGCTTTACGATGAGCTTGTCTCGAAAGGCAATTACGAGGCTGCGCATGCGTTGGAATTGGTCGGCATGTCCCGCATTGGTATGGGCGGACAACAGGTCACACTACCGAATGGCAGATCCTTCGCCCCTGGAAATACCGAAGTGACGGCGAACAACATCCGAAACCTGTTCAGGCAGATGTTCGTCGATCCGAGAGGGAACATCGACCGCCAATTCGAGGCGCTTGCATCCTACCTGGATACTCGGGGAACCACAGGCCATATGGCGAACAATCGAGTCCGACCCATCGATTTCGAAGCGCAGCCCAATATGCCGAACCAAGCTTTAATCGGAAATTTCGGCAAGCAACCCCTCTATGCCGTCAGGCACTACTCCGCGCTCCAGCATGTTTCGGAATCGCCCATAGACATCGGTCTTGGCACCCTCTTTGCGCAGCGAATCCTCGCCATTTAGCCAGACGTAGACGATCAGAGGTGGCGGCGACGAGGCAAATCGGAAGAACAAGCGATAGCGCTGCGGCATGCCTTTCTTGACGCGGCGCCAGTGGGGATGGTCTTCACCGAGCATGTGGCCCAGGCGAAACAGCGAATCGGCGGGACTAGCAGGAACAGTCTCGGCGATCGCTTTGAAGACCGAGGCGAGCAACCTGGTCTTGGGGTGTTGCCGGTAGCCTGCCGGATCGCTGGCCGCCAACGACGCAACCGCCTCTTCCAGTTCGTTGACCCGTTCCGCAAACAATCGATGGCGATAGAGGTGCCAGCCATTCCGAATCATGGTCGATTCAGTCGGTCTCGACCCCGGCCACCAGACTGGCAATACGATCCATCTGCGCGGTATCGAGCGGCTCGATATTTTCCGGATGATCGAGCATAAGTGATTTAAAAACGGTCGCTCTGCTAAACCCAGCGTCGGACCAGTCCTCGGCAAAACCAGAAAGTGGAAATGTCATCTGCCTTGTAGAGGGGGGGAGAAAACCTCGGGGAAGACCTTACTCAGTATCAGGGAATATCTTTTCGTCGCGCTTCACGCCTCTATATCTTTCGACAGATTGACCAAACTCGATCCGCGGAGGATGATCATGGGATATGCATTTTGGCACTAATTCTCGCCTATGCAGTGGCAACCATCACGAAGAAACACATGCGAAAAATCGCTAGTGCTCGCTTCGTTTTCTGCCGCAGCTGAAACTTGATTGAGGCTCTGGTATTAACGAGGATAGAGTGTATGCCCGCCCCCGACCTATACCGCCAGTTACTGGATATTTCCAGTGACCCCATTTTCAACGTGTCGCCGGATTGCAGATACCTGTATGCAAACCAGGCCTTCGCTCGGGGAATCGGCAGGATTCTGGAGGAAATCGTCGGCCGAACAGTCTGGGATGTATTTCCGAAAGATGAGGCGGATAACCGCGCCGCGCTTATCAAGTGGGTATTCGACCATGGGGTGGCGAAGGCGCACGAAATGCCGGTTCGGGGGCGGGACGGTGATCGCTATTACCTCACGACTTTGACGCCGATTTTCAGTGACCAAGGCCGGGTGATGTCCATATTGGCCAGTTGCAAGGACATCAGCGAACGAAAACGAGCCGAGGAAGCGTTGGTTGTCGCCAGGGCAGCGGCGGAAAAGGCCAATAGCGCCAAATCCCTGTTCCTGGCGGCGGCCAGCCATGACCTGCGGCAGCCGCTCACATCTCTTTCCATGTATGTGCATGGCCTCACCCGGTTGCTGGCGCCCGACCACGGTGAGCTGATGGGTAAGATTCAACATTGCGTTGAAGGTCTTAGCGAATTGCTCACTGACCTTCTCGATGTGAGTAAGTTGGAAGCAGGAGCGGTGGTACCAAAGCCATGTGCTTTTGAAGTCGATGGGGTTATCCATGATGTGGTTTCGTTGCTTTCTGCAGAGGCGACTCAAAAGCACTTGCATCTCCGGGTGCGCCTATCTGGCGCGATGTCGCGGACCGACCCGTCTCTCTTGAAGCGCTTGCTGGGCAATCTGCTCAGCAACGCCATTCGCTTCACCGAGCAGGGCGGCGTGCTCGTGGCCTGCCGCAGGCATCAAGGTAAGTTGTGGCTCGAGGTTTGGGATACCGGCATAGGTATTCCGGAGGACAAGATTGACCTTCTCTTCGAGGAGTTTCGGCAGTTGGGAGACCCCGCCCTGAATCGTGGCAGCGGCCTGGGGCTTGCCATCGTCGCCAAGACCGCAGCCCTGCTGAATCTGCAAGTTCGCGTGCGCTCACGCCTCGGCCGTGGGTCGATGTTCGCAGTGGAATTGCCACCCGGAGAAGCCGTTCAAGGAGACACGGCGTCCGCGCCATTACCCAGTCTGGGGATGCTCAGGATTGGCCTGATTGACGACCATCCACCCGTTGTCGACTCGCTCTCGCTGTGTCTGAAACTCGCCGGCCATACCGTAGTCAGCGCCGGAAACGGTAACGAATTCTTCGACCGCCTCGGAACTCAAGCGCCGGATATCGTCATCTCGGACTTACGTTTGGCCAAGGGTGATAGCGGTCTCGAGGTCATCGAAAGGGCAAGGACCATCTTCGGTGCTCGCCTGCCGGCTATCATCCTGAC
>CAISUK010000155.1 GCA_903888645.1 uncultured Pseudomonadota bacterium
GAACAAACGGAGCGCAATCCGGACAGCTTCCTGTTCGGGCGCAAACCAGTACCGGATGGTCCGGGCGAAACATCGACAGGATCAAAAACGCCATGATCAACTCAGCCGGCATCCAATCCTTCCTCATTCAAGCCACCATCCTGTTTGTGCTGCTGCTCGGTGGTTGCGCTGCACTTCGTCCGACGGAAGTACCACCACCGTCGCTTTATTCGCTGGACAATGCGCTGAGCGATTCCCGACCGGCAACGCGCTCCCCCGAGGCTTTGTCAAGTTCGCTAGCGACGCTGATCGTCAACCCAAGCCATGCCGCAGCGGGCTTCGATAGTCGACATATCGTCTACGTTCGCGAACCCCACAAGCTCGAGTACTTTGCCCACCACGAATGGGTCGATACCCCGGCCCGCATGATCGCACCGCTCATTATTGCGTCATTCGCGAACAGCGTTGCATTCCGCGCGGTCGTGCTGGCGCCGAGCAGCGCCTCTGCAGATCTGCGGCTCGACACAGAGATCGTGCGCCTACAGCAGGAATTCTCCAGCCCGCCGAGTCGCGTGCGTTTTACGCTGCGTGCCTATCTGCTGGATAACTCAACGCGGCAAGTGCTTGCAGCGCGAGATTTCGATGAGATCTTCCACGCTGCAAGCGAGGATCCCCAAGGCGGCGTAGTTGCGGCCAATCGCGCGGTGGCAAGCGCCCTGCAACAACTTGCTTCGTTTTGCGATGAAGCAGCGCGTGACTGGCAATCACGCGGGACGGAGACCCGCAAAGCCGATTAAGGACGGCCACTGCGGCCTTGGAACGCGAGATACAGATGTCGCGCCTTGGATTGGCTGGTCCTTGCACCGTGCGATTGATGTCGTTTTATCTATTTGACATTGCCCTGTCATCATAAAAAGGAGTCAGGCCATGAAACCTTGGATGCCCGCAAAAACGTCTGCCGCATTCCTGGAGTGTGCTGCTTCGCTCGTGTCCGTTGCGAGCGCCAGATCTGGCAAGGTAATTGGACACGCGCTGCCGAACTGGTTACCGCAATGATGATCGAGACGTACTTTGCCTCTTCAGGATATGAAGCAGACCATCCACGTGCAGACGGGCGCCCAAACGTGGGACATCGGCTTCCCTTTCCTATTGCACTTGCTGAAGGCAGACCCGACTTTCCAGAAGCGGTTTTTGCTGTCGCCATGGGACCGTGTGGATGCCAGAAGAGCTAAACTCCTACATCATGATCAAAGCTGAGTGCAGGGCTGCGCCGACACTTCCGGACGGGACTTGGTAGCCCAGCAGGTAGCTGGAAAAAACAGTAGAAAATATATCATTATTAATCAATTTGTTAATTCACTTATCACTGTGATAGATTCCAGATGGAAACAAATCATCTGGCCTCGCTCGGCGCCCGGCCAATTCCGCGCCAATCCTTCGTTGCCGGCCTGACAGAATGGACCGCCAGCGGCGACGCTGCCGGTCGCTGGCCGAGCGATGCGGCAGCAAGGCTGTTTCTCAACCCGGACAATTGCCCTACGACATGACTCACCTGAAAGATCTGCCGCCATTTCCGCTGCTGCAGTTCTATGCGACCTCGCCTTATGGTTGCTCGTATCTGCCCGGTCGCGTGGCCCGCTCTCAGGTGGCGACGCCAACCCACTTGATCGACCACGCCACTTATGGCGAGTTGGTCCGTGCCGGATTTCGCCGCAGCGGCGTATTCACCTATCGCCCCTATTGCGACGCCTGTCGCGAATGCACGCCGGTGCGCATTCCGGTCGACCAATTCCGCCCCAGTCGCAGCCAGCGCCGCGCGCTGGAGCGGCACCGCCACCTGACCGCCAGCGAGCGGCCGCTGGTGTTCCGCGAGGAACACTATGCGCTCTACCAGCGCTACCAGGCGGCACGTCATTCCGGTGGCGGCATGGATCAGGACAGCCGCGACCAGTACACGCATTTTCTGTTGCAGAGCCATGTCGATAGCCGCCTGGTCGAGTTTCGCGACAACGGCGTGCTCTGTCTGGTCAGCATCATCGATGTGTTGAGCGACGGACTGTCATCCGTCTATACCTTTTTCGAGCCGGAGAGCAGCGGCTCCAGCCTCGGCACCTACGCGGTACTTTGGCAGATCGCCCAGTGCCAGCATCTCAACCTGCCCTATCTTTATCTCGGCTACTGGATCAAGCAAAGCCAGAAGATGACCTACAAGGCGCGGTTTCATCCGCTTGAGGCTTTTCGACTGGGTCATTGGCAGCCGCTCGCCGCCAAGGAATTGAGCTGATCCTTGCCCGGGGCATAGGCTAAAATTCGCGCATGCTGCCCTACCGGCTGGTCCGCCCATTGTTGTTTGCGCTCGATGCCGAGCGCACCCATGAACTGACTCTGGCGTCGATCGCCTTTCTCGACATGGTGGGGCTGCCGCCGCCGACGCGGATCGACAACGGCCCGCCGGTCGAAGTGATGGGTCTCAAGTTTCCCAATCGTGTCGGCCTGGCCGCCGGTCTCGACAAGAATGGCAAATGCATCGATGGCCTGGCCCGCCTCGGCTTTGGCTTTATCGAAGTCGGCACAGTAACGCCGCGGCCGCAGCCGGGCAATCCGAAACCCCGGCTGTTTCGCCTGCCTGGCAAACAAGCCATCATCAACCGCATGGGCTTCAATAACGATGGCGTCATCGCGCTGGTGGACAACGTCAGGCGCGCTCGTTTCGGGCTGAAACACGGTGGCATCGTCGGCATCAATATCGGCAAGAACGCCGCCACGCCGATCAAACGGGCGGTCGACGATTACCTGGCCGGTCTCGAGCAGGTCTATGGCGATGCCAGTTATGTCACCGTCAATATTTCTTCGCCGAACACCAAGAACCTGCGCCAGTTGCAAGGCGAATCGGAACTCGATGCACTCCTTGGCGCCATCAAGGCGGAGCAGGCTCGGCTCGCCGATCGTCACGGCCGTTATGTGCCGATCGCCCTGAAGATCGCGCCGGATCTCGACCAGGGGCAAATCGTCAATATCGCCGATGCCCTCAAACGCCATCGCTTCGATGCCGTGATTGCGACCAATACGACGATCGGCCGTCAGGGTGTGGAAGGCGAAGCGAATGCGACGGAAGGCGGCGGACTTTCCGGCGCGCCGCTGTTCGAGGCTGCAACCGCCGTGGTCGCCGCGCTGGCCAAACAACTGGCCAATGAACTGCCGATCATCGCTGCCGGCGGCATCCTCGATGGCGCGGACGCCCGAGC
>CAISUK010000156.1 GCA_903888645.1 uncultured Pseudomonadota bacterium
CATAGGTAATGGACAGCGTATCGCCAGGGACACCGGGAACGATCGTCAGCGGAACAAAGGGCGTCACGCCATTGAGGGAAGCGCAGGACTGCCCGGCCGTGGCAAAGTTGGCCTGATTGATAAAGCCCAACCCGGCTTGTCGCAGGCTGTGTCCCATCAGGTCAAGCGCCGAGGCTCCGTCACCTGATGCGGTATTCGACCCGAGCCCGGCTTGTTGCGACTGGTTGAACTGGACCGCCATCGACGTGGTGGCCACAAGGACCAGGAGGCCGACCATCAGGCCGACCATGAGTTCGGCAAGACTGAATCCACTTTGATTGTTGTTCATCACGACACCTGTGTCACAAGGATGTACCGATGCGGTACGTTGAAGCTTGATTGCGCGCTGTCCCGAGCCAGATCCCACTGCAGGGTGATGGTGGTCAGTCCCGCCGCATTGATCGCCACCGAGTTCGGATTGCTGGCCCCGGCACTTGGCAACTGCGCCGCCCTGGTCTTCCAGGCCGCCATGAATGCGGTGGCGGCTGGGGAGTTGCAGACCGACGAACGCCCATTGATATTGGCGGGCGCTACGCTGTTAAAGACATAGCAGCCGGTGTTTTGTGAATCGGCCATCACCTGCGACACCAGATCGCTTGCCAGAGAAGTCGCCAACGCTCGGTAACCGGTCTGTGCGGTCGTGGTATGCACATAAACCTGCATGTACGCTGCACCAAGCAGTCCAACGGAAAGGATCAGCAGGGAAATCATCCCCTCAATCAGGGTGAACCCGGCTTGATCAGAGTGAGCACGCATGGTCGCCTCCGGCATTGCTCGGATCACAGGCGTGGATCGCTCCGCCGGCCAGGACTTCCACTCTCAGGCAGGTGATGTCTCCTCCATCCTGCCTGCACGGGGCTTGTCCGGTGATATTGATGCTGACGCTATTCGGTGTGGAGCCGAGCGAGTTGAACGCGACCACATTGCCCGTCGGCGCGCGCACGATGCCACTTACGCTGGCGATGGTCCCCTTGTTGACAACCGTCCCCTGTGGGGCCTCCACCGTCCATGAATTATCGGAATTAAGGAACACGACGGTCGTTGTGTTATTCCGGATTGCCACGGATTTCCCGATCTGCAATGCGGATACCATTTGCGTTGCCATCGATCGAATCCTGGCGTTTTGCATCATGTCCATCATTGGTGGTGCTCCGATGCCTATGATCAGACTGAGTACGGCCAGCGTCACGGCGATTTCGACGAGCGTAAATCCCTTGTCCATCAGCATTCGCTCCCATTTACGAGCCAGCACGAAGCAGGCACTGCATGGCCGTTAAAACTGGCGGTGACCTTGTTGCCCAATTCGTTCACCGTGTAGGTGACATCAGCAACGGACCCATTACCTATCGCCGAGACCAGGAAGGTTTGCGCGGTCGCCACACAGGTATAAGTAAAGTTCGCGGTGGGTGGAATGGCCGCAACGGGGCAGAGATATTGCCCGTTGTCCGGGTAGGTTTGCTCCATCTTGATCTGATAGGTAGACAGCGTTGCCGGTGCCTCGGCGAGTTTCCCGCGACGGGCATAGGCTGCATATGAAGGTATGGCAATGGCCGCCAGGATGCTGACGACAAGCACAGTGATCATCAGCTCGATCAGCGTGAAACCATCAGACTTACTGGTTTCAGCGAGCCATGGGCCGCCCGGAGTTCTGTTCGGCCGGGACCTGCCAATTGTGAGGTAGGCGAAGTCTGACGAGTCCGAATCAGTCGGAAAGATGAACATCACCCCATTGAATTCCTGTGTTTCTGGCGCGGAAGCGAGATTGTTCATATCCGCCCCCTCATCCCATCCAGGAAATGCCGACGAAGGTACTGATTTGCGACAATCAGTATGACGATGCAGGCGACCATGCCGCCACTCGCATTGAGAAGTACGGATGTCATGTCGGGCTCTAGCCGCGCCGGTTGCTCCTGGATGGAATAACGAACCGTCGTATCCCCGCCCGTCTTTGTGAGCGCTTCGATCTGCTTTTGTGCCTCCTGAATGTTCAGTGCGGCCAATTGGGTCTGCTGTGAGCCTTGCGACGTTTCGATCTTTGCTATGTAGGTTTTCATGGGTTTCTCCGTTCTCGATGGGCCGTATTATTTCAAGCCACTGCGACGATATATCTCGCAGGCAATCGATACTCGGATAGATCCTGAATCTCGATAGTGTCATGGCGGCGTATCGTCACTTATGACTCGCGCGACGAGTCGACGGGCGATAGTAGGCGCGGGCTGTGCACGGAGTTCGAAAAGTGTGGTACTTCTGCTTGCCTGGCGCTGTGCGAGCCTCAGCAAGCCAGTTTGTGAAAATCGTGACGCCCGTGAATGACGTTTTTTGATTTGAAACGGAGGAACATTCAAAGAATGAATGTCTTTGGTCGAAGGTTTTTCAGATAGGAATCACTACTGGCCAAGCGCACGCAATGAAGGAATTGCCTTGATCCCAAGAAACCAAGATCGCGGAAAATGTTGGCGGGACAAGTATCTGTTCCATGACTCCAAGTTCATCATGGACCTGCGATGACTTAAGTCGCTAGTTACGGTAACGCCTCGCCGCGTTGCGATGCTCGGAAGCAATCCACTCACGCAAGTCGCTTGGTTTGATTACTTCGACGCGCGGCCCGAAAGCAAGCAGCCACCACCCAAGCTGCATGGTGATCGGGACTTCTGCAGTCAACCGAAACAGGTCCTGGTTGATCGCGGTCAGAGTTTGGTTGCCTGCCAATGGCGTTTCCTTGAGACGGCTGGCAACATTACCGGAAACCTCGACCTCAAGCTTTATGATCTGCCCATTGGCGAGGCTGCCGATGACAAAATCGGCACCACCACGATCGATAAACCCCTCGAAAGATACGCCCTTGGGTGCGCGTGCCTTGCGCTCGACTAATAGTTCAGCTTTCCGAATTCGGTGGAACGCGAACATTCTTTCGCGAACATCATCTGAGTCTTCATCAAGGTCACCAGCCACTTTGCAGGCTATGAGGTAGGTTACGGGCCCTCGCATTACCACACCAAGCGGGCTGACCTCATACGACTGGTATTGATCGCTATCCTGTTTCAGGTAGCTCAGCCGAATCTGGCAGTTATCGTACAGGCTGCGCAGAACCGCATCGTGCACGGCCTTGTCCGGATGGGTTGGTTTAAGAATCTGGGTCGGTGATTGGTTGACGACTTTTTGCTGCCATTTGATGAAGCGATTGCCTGGCCCGAGACTTTGGATGCGCTTTCGTGCATCACTAAAGAATGGCTGAAGGTAATCCAGTGTGGGCGGTGGTAACTCCTCTTTCAGGCGCTTCTCGATCATCAGCAGGGCCAGGCAGGCATGTTCGTTTGGAGGAGGAATGATCAAGGCGCTCTTGCTTTCATTCCATTTCCAGAACGTCTTGAGCGTTGTCTTGTCGCCCTCGGCGATGTGGATCACTTTCATGCCATGCTTGCTATCGACCTGGCAGATCAGTTTCGGGCCCCACGAATCGTCCAGCGCCAGAGCCTGCAACGCCTTCTGTATCTTGCGCTTCAAAGCCGCCTTGTCTTTCTCGTCTCTGCACAGGCGCGTCCCGTCCCGGAGTAGATCATCGATCATTTCTTCGACTGATTTCCCCTTCTCATTGCTGCCGGAAGGCAAGAGACCCATCAATTGGAGTTGCCATTTGGCGACTGTCAGGTCGCTATTGCGGTTTCCCATTTCATGTTTCCTTGGCCAAGATGTACTTCGGTTGAGGGCGATACTGCTAGCTGGACCGATTTAAAGAGAGCCGGCCCTTGATATTGGGGGTCCCCCCAAGTAAAACCCAAAATTAGTAGGCCAATGAGAATATTGCTGAACGACTGCGATTACATAGATCGCAGGTGAAATATCTTTCATTGCCCAAAAAACCTCCACAAAAGTACCATGATGCGGGCAAAACAGGAGCAGAAAATGGGGCTACTTCTGCACACTGGCTTGGTCGGGGTTAAATGCTGAATGGAAATTTTGGCAATAAGACTTTTGCAGCCCAGCCCACCAAACATGCCGCCAGATTTTGTCAATTCTAGCCTTCGATTGCGCTAAGAGATCCGTGTTTGGGGGCGAAGGGGAAAATCCTGCAATCCGAGATGCTCCTGGTCAGACTCTCGGACGAACCATAGACTTAGTTCGTGTCACACTTCACATGCCGAAAACGAAATGATCAATTGCCGAGTGAATTCGATAGGCTCTTGCTGATTGCCGGCCCAAGCCGAAGTTGGTTTTTTCCAATGTCCATAGCCGCGTAGACAGTCTCGAACTCCTCGCCACACCCCGCGGTTTCCTCACTCGAGGCTTTGCTTGCCGAAAACCGGCCATTCAACAGGGTCAGCGAAGGCTTGAATTATTCCTTCATCTGCCGTTCTACTCCTTCGGAGTACTGCCCCATCCCGGCCTCCCCCTCTTGCTGTAGTTCAAGACCAGAATTACAGCAAATCCCTTCTCCCTTCATTTCC
>CAISUK010000157.1 GCA_903888645.1 uncultured Pseudomonadota bacterium
GGCCTGGAGCCGTTTGTTCGAGGCCCCGCCGCAGTGGGGCTATGCCGCCTCGGTCCTGATCGAAGGTGACCTGGCGATGGTCACCGCCGGCGGCTCGGAGGGGACGCTGCTCGCGCTCGACAAGAAGACCGGCAAGATAGCCTGGAAGTGCGGCGATGGCGTGGTCGGCTACGCCACGCCATACCCGTTCACGTTCGACGGCACGCGCTACGTGGTCGGCTTCATGGGCAAGGAGACGCTGATCGCCGAAGCCGCGACCGGCAAGCAGGTCTGGAGCATGCCCTGGGAGACCGACTGGAACGTGAACGCCTCGACGCCCATCTTCATCGATGGCCGGCTGTTCATCAGCTCCGGCTACAACCACGGCTCGATCCTGCTCAAGCTGGCCCGCGAAGGCGAGCAGCTCAAGATGGACACGGTGTGGCAGAACAAGAACATCCGGGCGAAGTTCCAGTCGCCGGTGCTGCACGAGGGGTACCTGTACGCCAGCGACGAGGTGGGCATCAAGTGCGTCGAGCTGGCCACCGGCGAGGAGAAGTGGAGCAAGCGCGAGGTCACCAACGGCACGATCGTTCTCGCCGACGGGCATCTGCTCGTCCTGACGGAGAAGGGTGAGCTGCTGATCGCCCGGGCGACGCCGAAGGAGTTCGAGCCGTTCACCAACGTCAAGCTTCTGGACGGCAGGTGCTGGACGATCCCGACGCTGTACAAGGGGCGGCTGTACGTCCGCAACCTGAAGCAGGCGGCGTGCTTCGACCTGACGGCGAAGTGACGCGCCGGCGCGAGTTGCGAATGGCGAGTAGCGAGTAACGAGTTGGAGACGGTGGGGTGGAGGGGCCAAGACCTCGAACGGCGGAAGGGCGGGGCGGCGGAACGCGGGCTGAAGAGGACACATGCACGCGGCGAGGCCGACGAGTCACGCGCATGCAAGTAAAGTGTGGGTTATGGTGCGGCTCTGCGGCGGCTGGCCGTGCTCATGCTCAGAACTGAATACTGGTTTGGGCCGGGAAACGCCGAGGCTTGCGAACTGGACTGGCGCGCGCGCATGGTATTTGGACGGTTCGGCCGTGATTGCGTCCTTGATTCGTCCACTCTAGCAGGACGCTGCAAAACGGGCTTGATCAGAGTCGTTTTCACTGTTTTGCGGTCGCTGGATTGGTTTGGTCGACGGTGTTGGGCGTGAAGAGCTGGGAGGCGAGTGTTCGCCGAACCGGGTCAGGCGTTCAGGAGCGATCGCATTCGGACCAGATTGAACGCGGCGGCGGCGAGGTGCATTTGTTGGCTGATTTTCCAGCGCCCGACCAGGCGGGTTCGGGCCAGCCCCGCGACCGTTTTCAACCAGCCAAAGCACTCTTCAACTTTCTTGCGGCACCGCTGGCTGACGGCGTACGCCGCGTCCCCAAGACGCTTTCGCATTCGCACGCGCGCGCGATAGGCCGGCCATTGCCGGTGACGCAGGGTCGTTGGATCACGTGCCGTCTTGAGCATCGCCACGTGCGGCGTGACACCCCGTTTTTCCAATTCCAGAAGGTGCGCCCCGCAGTCGTAGCCACGATCCGCGCCAACGGTTCGTGCCGCCACCGCGTGCCGCTGCCGCAGATCGTCCAGCAGTTCGCAGGCCGTAGTCGGCTCAGCCCGTCCGTTGGCCTCACTAACGGCGACGGCCATCACCAGACCGTGGCGATTCTCGGTCAGCGCGTGGCCCATGTGGTAGAGACGGGCCGGCTGGCCGTCGCTCTTGCGGTACAGCCGGGCCTCGCCGTCCGTCGTGCTGCGATGCGTGGCGTTCGAGCGCTTCTGCCCATGAAAATCCACCTCGACGTTCCGGGGCTGGAAGCCGTTGCCATCCCCACCTTGCGGCGAGTCGCGATCCTCCGGCGGTGTCGATTCGATCGGCTTGAAGCTCTTGAGCGAGGCGTAACTCTCGATCAGTGTGCCGTCGACGCTGAAATGCTCGTCGCTGGTCAGCCCGGCCCGGATGGCCCGTGCAACCACCTGTTCAAAAAAGGTCGTGATCAGCGCGCCGCTCTCCAGACGCGGACGATTGTGCGTGAACGCCGTCGCATCAAACACCGGCTCAGCCGGGTCCATGTCACAGAACCAGCGGAAAAGCAGGTCCGTGTCGAGCCGTTCGATGAGCTGGGCCTCACTGCGCACGGAGTACAGACACTGGAGCAACAAGGCCTTCAGCAGCCGCTCGGGGGGCACGCTCGGCCGCCCGGTCGTGCTATAGGCTCCCTCCAGCAGCCCGGCCATGTTCGCCAGGATCGCGTCGACGGCGCGCTTGATTGGCCGCAGCGGATGGTCCGCCCGCACGCGCTCTTCCAGATTAATCGCAAAAAACATCGCCCGCTGTGCATCAAACTTGCCACGCATGTGCTCGGCCTCCATGCCCGTCACCGAGAACATACCATGTGTGTCAAATCAAGCGGGTTTTGCAGCGTCCTGCTA
>CAISUK010000158.1 GCA_903888645.1 uncultured Pseudomonadota bacterium
CGCTCCAAGTCCAACGAAAGAGTCTGAAATACCAGGGGTGTGGGCATCGGTGTAATTGACCCCTCTTTGGGCGAGTGCAGAAATCGTTGGGCAAGTCTTCGCAGCCATGCAATTGGCAACATCTTGCTGGTGCAGTCCGTCGATGCTGATCAACAAGACGTGGGCTATGACCGGCTCCGTGGCCGCCTGTCCACTAACGCAAGAACTAGTAGTACGTTCCATCAATACAGTTACTAAATAGTAGCATAATAGCTATGCTTTCACTTCAACTGATGAGGGTGGTGATCATGGCAAGAAAATCTGAACGGCCTGCGTTGTTGCTGACCCAGGAGCAACGCTCCAAGCTCCAAGAGCTTTCGGCGTCGCGGGTGGCATCTACGCGCGAGGTGGAACGTGCCAAGGTAATGCTGGGCTACGCCGATGGCATCTCGATCACCGAGTTGCAGCGCCGTCTTGGGTTTAGCCGACCCATGATTTATAGGTGCGTGGACAAGGCATTGGCTGCAGGCGTTCAGATGGGACTCAAGGACAAGTACCACCGACCGCACGAACCCGAGATCAGTGACGAGGCAAAAGCGTGGGTGGTCAGCATCGCATGCACAAAACCCAAAGATCATGGGTTGGCCGCTGAGTTGTGGTCGATCTCGGCTTTGGCACGGTTCATTGGTGAGAAGGCCTGCGCTGCAGGCTTTGCCCGACTGGCCAATCCAGGCAAAAGCACCGTCTGGCGTATCCTGGACGATAACGACATCAAGCCGCATAAGATTCGCTATTACCTTGAAAAGCGCGACCCGGAATTTGACCGCAAGATGCAGGAAGTCCTGATGGTCTATCGGGACGTGTCGCTCTACACAGAAGGCGCTGTGCACGATGCGCGACCCAATCCCATCTACACCGTCAGCGTTGATGAGAAGCCCGGCGTTCAGGCCATCGGACTGACTGCCCCCGATTTGCCGCCGGTGCCGGGCAAGGCAGCCAGTATCGGGCGTGATTACGAGTATGTTCGTCACGGCACCGTATCCATTTTGGCGGGCATCGACCTGCACTCTGGGCATATCTTTGCCAACATTGAGGACCGCCACCGCAGCGTCGAGTTCATCGGTTTGCTCCAGCAACTCGACGCGCACTACCCCGAGAATGCCATCATCCGCGTGGTGCTGGACAACCACTCGGCCCATATCTCCAGGGAGACCATGGCCTACCTGGGCAGTCGCCCTGGGCGTTTCGAGTATGTTCATACGCCCAAGCATGGTTCGTGGCTCAACTTGATCGAATGCGCCTTTTCCAAGATGGCGCGTACGTTCCTGCGCCACATCCGGGTCACATCCAAAGAGGATCTGAAACAACGCATCCGCAGGGGCATCGCAGAGATCAATGCATCGCCAGTGGTGTTTCGTTGGAACAAGTTCGACCTTGGTGTGACTTAATATGTAACTGTTTTGATGGAACTAACTACTAGCAAATCCTCGGACTTTGGGGCGTCTGGTCTGACAGAAGCTGCCAGAG
>CAISUK010000159.1 GCA_903888645.1 uncultured Pseudomonadota bacterium
CAGGCCTCGCGACGGGCAGCCTGCTCTGGCGTCTCGTTATCTTCGGCGCCACCCGATATGAATTGCCAAACTGTCGTGTTGGCACGCAGCAGCACAGCGTATTCGTAGCTTTGCTGGGCGGTCCTGCGATAGGGAATTACCAGTGCTTGAATCGGTGCTCTTGCCATTTCGCTGACCTGGGCTGGAATGGATGTTTTGCCTGACTCACTAAATTTGGCAAAAGATCGCAGAAGAAGTTAGAAGAAGCTGATGGGCTGATGACAAAGGGGATTTTGCCGTGCCAAGCGAGGCTGGTCAATGCCTGTAGCGGTTTCAGGAGCTATCCATGGACGGCGGTGACGGCACGTCGAGATCATTTGTAATGTGCCTGTAACATTCGCAGCACACACTTGGCTGACATCATGAAGTTAGCCGTATTAGGCGCCAGCCGTGGGGTTGGCCTTGCACTATCGAGAATGGCCCTGGCGCGGGGCCATGAGGTCACTGCGGTAGCGCGCAATCCAGATGTCATTCCCCTGGCGCGAGCTAAATTGCGGGTAGTCAGCGGCGATATCCGCAATCGGGCTGCAATGGAAGCCGCCATTGCCGGGCACGATGCTGTTTGCGTATGTATCGGCGTCAGTCCCACTTTTCGTCCGGTCGACGTTTTCTCCCAGGGCATCATGAATGTCCTGGCCGCGATGCAAAAAACCCCAAACATGAAGATTGTCTCGGTGACCGGGATCGGTGCCGGCGATAGCCGAGGTCATGGCGGCTTCATCTATGACAGGATCGTTCAGCCCTTGCTGCTCAAGACAATCTATGACGATAAGGACCGTCATGAGGCCCTTTTGAAAGAGAGCGGAGTCGACTGGCTGATTGTTCGACCAAGCATGTTGACGAACGGTCCCGACACGCGCAGATACAGGGTGGTGACCGATTTGACCGGCGTGACGGCGGCGACGATATCGCGCGCCGATGTGGCCGATTTCATCTTGAAGCAGTTGGTCCATCCCACCTACTTCAAACAGACACCGCTACTGACCTATTGAGGCGGTGGATATCGCATTACCGAAGCAGCAAAACGATGGGGTACTTGTAACACAAGGATTCCTCCCAAGGCATAGAATGCGCAGAATCGCAATTTGGGGGGGGAATCGCATGCTCAGCTATTCGTTATTTCGCAACGACCCGAAACTTGTGGTTATTCGTGCCGGCACCCCGCTCTATGTCGAAGGAGACCCATCCGGGTTGATGTATGTGCTGGTCTCGGGCGAGGCGCGCATTGTCGTCGGTGGTCGTGAAGTGGAGCGGCTGCACGCCGGGACGGTCGTCGGCGAGATGTCGCTGGTCTCGCATGAACCCCATTCGGCGACGGTGGAAGCCGTCACGAACTGTGAATTTGCCTGTGTGGACGAAAAACGTTTCAACTTCCTGGCGACCGAAACGCCCGGGTTTGCCCTGAAGCTGATGCGCATCATGGCAGAACGACTGCGCAACACGGACCGCTTGCTCGGCGAACAACAAGCGCATTGAGCTGACAGCGCAGCCTGTCATCTGCGCCCGCGCCTGGTCAAGTTCGCTATTCGAACGTCGCATGCTCGACGTCGAAAGAAACGTAGTGGAGGTCGCCCTCTGGCAGGTTCCAGTAGCCGTCGAAGTGCGCAGCGAGTTTGCGACATCCCCATATCGTGGGCCTGGACGCCTTGCCGGTGAACCGCTCCATCGTGAAGCGCCCTGCCTGTGGCGCTCTAGTGCCACTTCGGTGACACGTTCAGAGTACGGCGACTCCCTCAGAGAGGCGCGATCCGATATGCTAATGAATTAATTGCTGCGACGCACTATGTCATTCAGGACGGCAAGCTTGTCACATTGATGAAATAAAACTTATTATTATCAATATTTTGTGACATATTTCACACACAAGAGTCTCTACGGTACTTTTGTGTTATTGCACTGCAATATTTCGGTGCTATAACATGCCACATCCATTCAAGTCGTGACGCTGCATCAATCAACGCGCTGATCGAACAAAGTCTGCAGGATCTGGAGTCGAAGTCCTAAACGCGGGTTCCAGTTCGGGAAGTCGGCGAAGTTCGCTGCGGGGGACTGTCCTCCGCCATCATTGCCGAGTGCGCACGATCGCCAGCGAGAGCCAGAGCGCCTTTGAGGCGTGTGGTGGCGATGTGTGCTGTGCGCGAGTAGCCGCCTGATTTACTGGCTGCGCTGCTGCAATGCCGCTTCGCCAGGTCGCGACTCAGCTTCCTTGGCTGGCGAGCGGGTCATCAGGCTCGCCACGATCACGCCAATCTCATAAAGCAGCCACAGCGGCACCGCCAGCAGGAACTGCGACAGTACGTCCGGCGGGGTGAACACGGCGCCAGCGATGAAAGCGCCGACAACAACGTAGGGCCGGATTTCGCGCAGCTTGGCGACGCTGACAAGACCGACCTTGACCAGCACGATGACCACCACCGGCACTTCGAAGGTAATGCCAAAGGCGATAAAAGTCTGCATGACAAAGGATAAATACTTGTCGATGTCGGTCATCACGGCAACGCCTTCGGGAGCGAACTTGTTCACGAAGCCGAACACCGTTGGGAAAACAATGAAGTACGCGAAGGACATGCCGAGGAAGAAGAGTAAGACGCTGGCGACGATCAGTGGCAGGACCAGCTTCTTTTCGTGTGCATAAAAGCCGGGAGCGACGAAGGCCCAAGTCTGGTAGAGAACATAGGGAAGGGCAACCAGGAAAGCCGCCATCATGGTCACTTTCATCGGTACGAAAAACGCGCCGGCGACGTCGGTGGCAATCATGTGGCCGCCTTGCGGCAACGCTGCCAACATCGGCGCGGCGAGCAGCGAGTAAATGTCGCGGGCCCAATTCACCATTGCCAGAAAAACGATGATGACAACAACGATGGCACGTATCAGGCGGTCGCGCAGTTCGACCAGATGGGAGATAAAAGTTTCCTGCAGTTGGTCGGACATCTCAGGCCTTTTGCTGTTCAGCCTGTTGCCCGGGCGCGACGGATGTGTCGAGTTGCGCTGCCGGCAAGTTGGCTGCGACCGCGATGCCGGGACGGGGCGAACTGCTCTCCATCGTAGCGGCCACTGGCTCAGCGAGTATCAGGGTAGCAGCGTCAGCGGCTTGCGGTGGCGCTATGGCTTGATTAAGCGACGTTTCCACTTCGCGGACTTGCTGGCTGGCCGAATTTTCCAGCGACTTGACCTGTTCCGCCACCTGGCTTTGCAGCTTCTTTAGCTCGTCGAGTTGCATTTCCCGGTTGATGTCGGCTTTGACGTCATTGACATAGCGCTGCAGGCGGCCGAGCAGATGGCCGGCAGTGCGCGCCACCTTGGGCAGGCGCTCGGG
>CAISUK010000160.1 GCA_903888645.1 uncultured Pseudomonadota bacterium
AATTCCTTGTGGCGGACGCCCATGATTTCGCCGTCGTCGGTCCATGCGGTGACTTCGAGACATTCCGGCAACGTTTCGCGGCGAATCGCCAGCGAGTGGTAGCGCGTCGCCGTCAGTGGATTGGGCAGACCGTGAAAAACGCCAACATCATTGTGGTGAATGGCCGAGAGCTTGCCATGCATCTGTCGCTTGGCATGAACGATCTCGCCGCCAAAAGCGGCGCCGATGCTCTGGTGCCCCAGGCAGACGCCGAGCAGCGGGATCTTGCCAGCGAATTCGCTGATTGCCGCCACTGAAATGCCTGCCTCCGCTGGCGAACAGGGACCAGGCGAAACGACGATCCGGTCCGGCGCCATCGCGGCGATTTCCTTCACCGTCACAGCGTCGTTGCGCAGCACGCGAACATTCTCGCCGAGTTCGCCGAAGTACTGGACGAGGTTGTAGGTGAAGCTATCGTAGTTGTCGATCATCAGCAGCATATTCTCTATATCCTATTGATCTTATTGTGTTATCAATCACAATTCATGTCCCGCTTTGATACCCGCTTTTTCGCTCGCTGGACGGCCCAGTTCACACGCAGGAGGGGATTCGCGCGCGCCCAGGTGGGCGCATTAGGTCAGTCAGGCGGCAGGCTTTCGCCAGCGCCGACGATAGGGAGCCGCAGAGGATGAGAGATACGCGGACATAGGTTTTTATTATATCCAATCTAGTCAGGGCTAAACAAACTGGCCGCTGGCGCTTTGCTGCCAGATGTGGCGATAGACAAGCTCGGCAACTGCTTGTTTGTCTTGCACCGTATAAGGCGGCTCGGGCAGCGCCTGGTAAACATGGTCGAGGATGAATACTTCCACCTCGGCCTGCGTTTGTTCCTTTTCCGTCCATTGCTCCAGTGGAGCTATCAAGCGATGCAACTCTGCCAGCAGTTCGCGGCTGGCCTGCTTTATCCGCTCGCGATCCGCTCCGCTCAATGATTCCTTCCGCAGCAAATCGAACAATGCCAATTGCTCTTCATTGAGCCCCAATTCGACGGCGCGCTGCTGCTCTTCATCCAGGCTATTGGCCAAGTCGAGCAGCTTGGCGAAAGTATCTTCCACGGTGGCCCGGTCCTTGTCGGCGTTGTACGCTGCGATCACCTCCTGGTATTTCTTCTCGTAGTTCATGCGCAGCGGGTTATTCGCCAGCATCTGCGCCAACTTCTTTTCCACGATCTCGCCGATGTCCTCGATCACAGTCGCCTTGCGCTTCACCTTCTGGCTGAACTCTTCGCGAAGCTTTTCCATGTTGATGCGCGACAGGTCGACCGTCAGACCTTTGGCCTGGTCATCGCCTGGCGCCTGGGTGGCAATCGCAAGATTGACGATACGCTGCAGTTCCTTGAGGAGCGCACTCACGTCGGACGTATCGCGACGTTCCGTAAGTTTCTTGTAGATCGCCTCGATGTTGTCGTGACGTTCGGCGTAAGTTAGCGCCGACGGCTCGACCAGCAGCGCCTTGAATCGGCTGAGTACCACCCTGGCCAGAATTTCGAAACGGCGCTTGGATTCGTCATTCGTATAGACCGCGTCCACCGCATCCGCCAGGCCTTGAATTCGCACAAACCCCTTCGCGCCAATCAACGTAGCCGACTCAAACCCAAGGCTACGCAAATGGGCTTCGGTTGCCTCGACCGCATCTGCCAGCGCCGCGACACGCTCCTCGATGGGCGCCACGATTTCTTCAGCGCCACCATCCTCGCCGAGCGCATATTGGGCGAGGGCTTCGCGCAGGCTCTTGAGCATGCCGTTGTAATCGACGATCAGACCGAAGTCCTTGCCCGGATAACGCCGGTTGGCGCGGGCGATGGCCTGCATCAAGGTGTGTGCCCGCATCGGCTTGTCGATATACAACGTAGAAAGGCATTCGACATCAAAGCCCGTCAGCCACATGGCGCAAACAATCGCCACACGGAAAGGGTGCTGCGGATTCTTGAAGGCCGACTCCACATCCACGCGTTTGCCATCGGGCGTCTCGAATCCGAGCTTCATGCGGGCACGGTGCGGAATGATGTCGAAGCCCCACTTCTTGAAGTCGGCGACTTCGTTCTGAGCCTCGCTGATGATGATCTCGATGATCGTCTCATCAAGCCAGGCGGCCTTCGCCAGCAAGCGGTCGCGCTGCGCATGCAAGTGCTGCCTGCTTTCATCATCCGGCGCAGCCGCAATATCTGCAAGTCTGGCCTCGGCCTCGGCGCGAACCAAAGCGGCTTTCGCCCGCCACTTCGGCTCGATCAGCATCAGCATGCGGGCGCAGGTGATCTTGTCGACGCACACCAGCATGGTTTTGCCAGCTTCCCAGCGCGTGCTGCAATGCTCGACAAAATCCGTCGCGATTTTCTCGAGCCGCTCGTCGGCGGTGATGACTTCGTAATCCTTGCCGAGCAATCTTTCCAACAGGGCAGTCTGGTCAGGGTCGAGATCGGCGGCGGCAACTGCATTGGCAATCTTTTCGTTCAAATCCAGTCGCGCCAGCCCCAGCTTCTCGCCCCGGTTCTCGTAGACCAGCTTTACCGTGGCGCCGTCTTCCTCGCTGCGCTTGAAGTCGTAGCGGGAAACGTAATCGCCGAAGATGCGTTTGGTCAGCTCGTCATGCTTGAACAGCGGCGTGCCGGTGAAGCCGATAAAGGCCGCGTTGGGCAGCGCCAGGCGCATGTTGCGCGCCAGCTTGCCGGCCTGGGTGCGGTGCGCTTCGTCCGAGATGACGATGATGTCGTCGCGGTCGCTGTAGGGCTCGCCCGGCTTCACGTCCTGATTGAACTTGTGTATCAGGCTGAACAGATAGCGGTGATTCTGCTTCAGCAGTTGCTCCAGTTCCCTGCCCGAACCGGCGCGTGGCGTTTGGTCGTCTGCCACGCCGCAACCGACAAAAGTCTTGTATATCTGGCTGTCCAGATCATCCCGGTCGGTCATCAGCACAAAGGTGAAATTGCCCTCCACCGTGCGCCGCACTTTCTCGGCGAAGAAAGCCATGGAATATGACTTGCCGCTGCCCTGCGTGTGCCAAACCACGCCCAGGCGCCCAAGATCGGGATGCGCCCGCTCGATGATCTGCAAGCTGCGGGACTCCGGTTCAGCAAGGTAGGATGGGGCCGGAGCCTCCGCTGCCCTTGGATATGCCGTCAGCGGATCGTTGGCTGCGCGCTCGATGGTCGGCAAGGGCAGTTCAATAACCCGATGCCGCAGCCGCTCGCCCGGCGGAAACTGGCGCTTGATCGCCTCTTGCCTCACCACCGCCGCCACCGCCTGATTCACGCCCAGCAACTGATGGTTGCGCGCCACCACCTTGCGTACCGCCCCGGCCTTGCTGGCGTCGAACAGAATGAAGTTCTCGACGATGTCCAGTAGCCGGTCCTTGGCCAGCATGCCGTTGAGCAGCACCTCGGCCGCCACGCTGCCCCTGTCCCGTTCGTCCAGCCGCTTCCATTCGCCGAAATGTTCCCAGGCGCTGGTGATCGAACCATAGCGAGCGTTGTCGCCATTGCTGACGATCAGTAACGCATTGTGGTGAAAGGCGTGAGCGATGACGTTTTCGTCCAGGTAATCGCGCAGATTGCCGTCAAAGCCGGCGCGGATATTCTTATAGACGGCCTTCAGTTCGATGAACACCAGCGGCAGGCCATTGACAAAGCAGACCAGGTCGGCGCGGCGGTTGTAGTTGGGTGTGCGCAGTCCGGTTATCTGGAGTTCGCGCACCACCAGAAAACGATTGTTTGCGGGCTCACGAAAGTCGATCACCTTAGCCTGTGCGTGGCGGAGTTGACCCAAACCCGCCCCTTGCCCGTCGCGGTAGCTCACCGGTACCCCGTCGCGGATCAGCTTGTAGAACGCCTGATTGTGCTGGAGCAACGAGCGCGAATAGTCATGGTGGGTAAGCTTGACCACCGCCTCATTGATCGCTGCCTCCGGTAAAGCAGGGTTGAGCCTCGACAGCGCCGCGCGCAGATCGCGCACCAATACCACCTCGCGCTCGCTGGTGCGCCCCAGCGTACCGCCCGGGCCGAAGGTTTCCTGGTTCCAGGCGTAGACGCTCTCCCAGCCCAGCACCTTTTCGAGGTGTGCGGCAAAGGTTGCCTGAACCAGACGGTCTTCACTGTTGATGTCGGTGTAGGCCATGTTTGCTTGCTCTCTTTGGCTCAGCTTTGGCTCAAGCTTGGCTCATTCAAATACCAAGATCGCCACATCAATACTTTTATAAACATTGAGTTATGTTCTTCACTCGGACGTTCTTGGCTCACTCTCATGGACATCGGCCCCTGATTTGCGCGTTTTTGATCCAAACCGAGCTGGTCAAGAATCGGTGCCCAAACGGTAGCGTGTACTACTTCGGGCGCCTTCCCTTATCACCACATCAAGTCGCACCAACTCCGCCAAGGCACGCTTCAATTGCGAGCGATTCACTTCCGCGCCTACCCTGTCGCTGATTTCACTAATCTTGGAGCGCGGATAGCGGCGCAAGTCCTCTCGTACCAATTCCAGAAGCCGATGCGGTTCGATTCGACGCAGGGTTGTGGGCAGATTGATCCCTGAGTCATGAAGCAGGTCAGGCGTAACAAAGTAGCGCGTGCCCTTGGTCCGGCCAACACGCTGAACCAAACCGAGCTCCACCAACCGCCCCAGCCAGGGCTCAAGCTCTTCCGCACCTTCAGTTTCCAGCCACACCGCCAATTCCCTGGCCGTCATGCCTTCCGTCTGCGCCAATACACCGAGCGTGATCCGCTCCCGCTGCGTCAATTGAAAGCGTTCATCCGCCTCGGTCATCAGACGCATCACTTCGGGCTTTACGATGCGCCGCTGGATTGTCACCTTGACCCAATCCGCTCCCTCTTCAGGCACCGGCGCCGGGCGGCCCTGCGAAAGTAGCCGGTCGTAGATCAGGTCGAAGCCGCTGCCCTCGCGCTCCATCAGGCCCAGGTCGTGGAACACACGCGCCAGCCCCTCATTGCGACGCCGGCTGGCATGCAGCATGTTGCGCGGCGTCACCCCCAGCGGCAAGCGCCCGGGGTTCACCACCTCCAGGCGCTCGGGATGAAGGTTGAGGTAAATGTCGCCCTGCTGCGTATAGGGCCGATGCACCAGCGCATTGACCAGCAGTTCCCGCACCACCTTCTCGTCGTAGGCCGGCACGCTGCGCCGATATAAGCCCTCGGCCACCTCGTAGCTCTCGCGGAAATCCGGCACCTCGCGCCAGATAGCATCCACCAGATCGACCGGCGACAGCGCGCAGTCGTCCCAAACCCACTTGTTGATCTTCTGCCCCTGCTCGTCGTACTTGATCGCCTGCACCAGCGGTGCAGTGCCCAGCGCTCGACGGTCGGCGGTGGTACCGAGCAGCAGCACGCCCAGGCGGGTGAGTGTATTACCCTTATTTGCGTCAACTCCCAAACCGTAATGCGTCAGTAACTCGTCGGCGCCCTTCTCTTTCACCGAATCCTTCACCCTATCGGCGCTGCGGATACTTTGAACGAAGTGAGCGAGCTTGCCGGCGTCTGTCGCGCCGCGCAGCACGCTACTGTCCATCGCCTCCCAAGGCCGCCCCGGCCGCTCGTTGGCCAGACGCAGCACGTCATCGCCCAGCACCGGCTGGCAGGTGTCGCACACCCGCAGGAAGTAACGGCCATCGCGTGTCGAAGCCACGCTGGGCGAGCGATCAATCGCCAGTTCAATGAACTCGCCGCCATTGGCCGCGCGCTGCAAGCTCGGCAGTACCTGCACATTCACCGTCAACTCGCCGATGCGCTTGCGCAACCGATCCAGTAGTTCCGGCGGCACCTTCTGCCCGGCAGGCGGCAATGCATCGCCATCTTCAATGCCGATCAGCAAGCGGCCGCCAGCGCCGTTGGCGAAGCAAACGCAGTCCTTCGCCAGCGCATCCCAATCGACAGTCTTGCCGGTAATAGTGCGCAGGGATTTGCGGTCGGTGTATTGATCTTCGAGGGTCATACGGCGAGTTCTCCGCTCATCAGGCGCGGCAGCAGCAGGTCGCGGGCAGCGCGGAGTTTTTGGTTTTGTTCGTCAAGAACCTCTGCCATTTCTCTCATGCCTTCCACCTGTTCGAGGTAAATATCTTGAAGTCCGCGCGATGCGACCAATAAAGGCACGGACTTCAGCGCACCGGCACTGAGGTTGGGCATGGTCGATCCTTTCGCGCGATTCATTATGATTCCCAAGGCTTCGGGCGCGCCGAGAGTGTCGAACAGGTAGAGCGGACTTATCGCAAGAGGATTCGGGCGAAACCTTAAGCACCCAGTCCCACAAAACCAGCCTGCTTGGCGCTTGCCGATGTAGGCGCGGCGACCAATATCGCCACGGCGCCCATAGGCGATGTCGCCCGGCGCCATTCGATGGCGCCCAAGCTTGTCAGCCACCGCCTCTGGAATCCTTGCTATTGAACTGATAGAGATACGGAAATCGATGAGATCCTTCGGCATCACCACTGGAACGCCTTCGTCGCTGTAATCAGATTGGTGCAGTTGGCTGCCAAACGGCCCAGTTTGTATTCCGTCTCCGCTAGAACAAACTGACTCAAGCGCTTTTCGTTCCCACCCCTCCGGCACACCATCGGTGATGCTGGTGTGTTCATAGCCGGGGAAACGCAGACGGACGAACCACTCGTGGTAGAGCAGCCGCGCTGACTCTTCCAACAGCGCCATCCGCCGCCGGTTGTTTTCAATCAGGTCATCGTAGGCGGCAAGGGTGTCAGTGATGCGACGCTGTACTGTGTGGCCGGGCGCACGAACCTTTATCTCGTGAAGAACATTTCGGTCAACTCCGGGAACGGCGGCTTTTTCACTTTGGTAGCCCTTTAGAACATTTCGCAGGAAGTAAGCTGAAAATCGCGGGTCATTCCCTTTGAAATCGATCACGTACAGCGCCGTATTTAACGGCCAGTAGTCTTCTTCAAGGTAGAACACTTCGCCAATGGTCCCGTATCGGCCAGTGACAACACCGGGAGCCTTTGCTTTGGCTTCTTTGTGACGACCTGTAATTCCTGACGACGAAACAACCGGCACATCACCGTCCTGCCGCGAATGCTCGGGTAAATCATGACCGCGTTTCAGTGTCAGCACGTCACCCAAGCGGCAGGTCTGCCAACTCATTTCCCCTCCTCGCCCGCCTTCACCGTCAATCGTCCCCGCGCACTGACCACAGCCTCATGCAGCTTACGCTCCAGCACTTCGCGCGGCGGCAGGGCGGTCAGGTATTCGGCGACGTGAATGCTGCTCTTCTCCAGTTCGAGCAATTCGACCGCTTCCCTGTTCTTGCCGGCACAGAGGATCAGCCCCAGCGGCGCATCCTCGCCGGCTTGCCGTTCGTGCTTGTCCAACCAGCGCAGATACAGTTCCATCTGCCCCTTGTCGGCGGGCTTGAAGTCGCCCAGCTTGAGTTCGATGGCGATCAGGCGGTGAAGGCCGCGGTGGAAAAACAGCAGGTCGAGAAAATAGTCCTCGCCACCGACCGGGATGCGCTTTTGCCGAGCGATGAAGCTGAAGCCGGCGCCGAGTTCGAGCAGAAACTGCTCCAGCTCGCGCATGATGGCGTCTTCGAGATCGCGTTCGATATAGCGGTCGTCGAGACCCAGAAAATCGAGAAAGTAGGGATCGCGAAACACCAGTGCCGGCGTCACGCGGTCGGTGTTGCGCAGGGCGGCGAGTTCGTGCTGGATCATGGCATCCGGCTGACGTGAAAGTGCGGTTCGCTCATAGAGCATGCTGTCGATCCGCGCGCTCAGGGTGCGCACGCTCCAGCGCTCGATGCGGCACATCTCTGCGTAGTAGTCGCGTTGCATCGGTTTGTCGAGTGGCAGCAGCAGCACGAAGTGCGACCAGCTCAATTGCTGCGACAGTGTCGCGACAATCTGCGGATCGGGAAAGACTTCGGCAAATTGCACCATGCGATTGAGCGCTGATTTTGTGAAGCCCTTGCCATAGCGCTGCGTCAATTGGCGCGACAGTGTCGCGACAATTTCCTCGCCATACGCCGCGCGATCTTCTTCCAACAGCAAATCCTTGCGGATGCGCTGTCCGACTTGCCAGTAAAGCAGCGTCAGCCCGACATTGACGGCAACGGCCACTTGCTGCCGCGCCTGATCGATCAGAGTCTTGATGTCATCGAGCAGCACGCCAACCTCGGTACTCCGGTGCGGCTGAAGATCGCTCATATCCCCAGCTCCTCGAAGTTCTCCTGAATCCTCGCCGCCAGTTCGACCGCCTCGCGGTTCAGGTCGGCCAGCTCGACATGAATATCGCGCAGGGTTTGTTCGAAGTCGAAGTCCTCATCCACTTCCGCCGGCGCGACACCGACGTAGCGACCGGGGGTGAGACTCCAGTCGGCGGCTTCGATCTCGGCGCGGCTGACGACCTTGCACAGGCCGGGCACGTCCTGCATTTCGGCCATGGGGAAGCGGTCTTGCAGCCAGGCGATCTGGCGGTGGAGGTAGCTCGCGGCCTTGAGTTGTTCGACGGCGGCCTTGCGCTCTTCGTCGAGTTGCTTGATGAGTTTGCCGCTGGCGCGGCGGTCGAAAAACTCCGTGGCCACTTCTTCGCTTGCCAGTTCCTGCGCCAGTTGCGCGGCACGGCCGGCGAGTTTGTAGAGCAGGTCGATCTGCTTGATCAGCCCGCGCTCAGCTGCCGCTAGCGGGTCGAAGGCTTGTCGGGTGGCATGCTGAGCATCAATAGTCGGCGCTGGCGACACGGCGAATTTCTTGAGATAGGCGGCGAGTCCGCCGGCCAAAGCCGCGCGGTCAGTCAGGTAGGCGTTGGCGGCGTCTGTCCATTCGGCCATGGCAGCGGCGAAGGGCTGCCGCTTCTCGGCCGGGACGACGTCCAGATCAGCCGCGCTGGCGGCAAACTCGGCGAGAGGTCCGCGGCTGGCGGTGAGCTGGGCTTCAAAGCTGGTGAGTGCCGGAATGATGGCGGCGCTCTCTGCGGCGAGTCGGGTGCAATAGTCCTGCACCAGCCCAAGAAAGCGCTCGCGCTGGCCGCGATACAGCCAGACAATGGCGGTGAGGTTGGCCTGCTGCTCGGGGCTGAAGTCGTAGATCTTGCGCGTCACCTTGCGGTAGACGTTGCGGGCGTCGAGCATCAACACCCGGTCTTTGCGCTCGGGCGACTTGGAGCGGTCGAAGTGCCACAGTTCGCAGGGCACGGTGCGGGTGTAGAAAAAGTTGGAGCGGATGGCGATCATTACATCGACATCACCGGTTTCCACCAGCTTGCGCCGCACTTCCTTTTCGCCATGGCCGGCGCTGCTGGCCTGGGAGGACATGACGAAGCCGGCGCGGCCCTTGGCCGACAGGTAACTGTGGAAGTAGGAAATCCACAGGTAGTTGCCGTTGGAAACGCGCTTGTCCTTGTTCACGCCGGGCAGACCAAAGGGCAGGCGGCGGTCGTCCTTGACGCGCTCGGCATCCACCATGTCCACGTTGAACGGCGGATTAGCCATGACGAAATCGCAGGCGCCCCAAAGCGCACGGCCATCCTGCAAACGGTGCACGTCGTCGTAGAAGGAATTGGCCTCGCGGATGTCGCCCTCCAGCCCATGCACGGCGAGATTCATCTTGGCCAGGCGGATGGTGGTGCCGGTTTTTTCCTGGCCGTAGAAGGTGACGCGCTGCATGGTGTCCAGCCCTTCGTGCTCGATGAAGTGACTGGACTGCACGAACATGCCGGCGGAACCGCAGGCAGGATCGAACACCACGCCGTGGTCGGGCTCGATGACATTGACGATGGTCTGCACCAGCGATGGCGGCGTGAAGAATTCGCCGTTGTCCTGCGCGCCCTGCATGGCGAACTTCATCAGAAAGTATTCGTAGATGCGGCCGAACACGTCGCCGGAGGCATTGCGCAGGGCTGCAGAATCGAAATTGCGCAGCAGGTCTTCGAGCAGCTTGTTCTCGAAGCGGTCGTAGTCCTTGGGCAACTGATTGGCCAGCGGCTCGAAGTCGGCCTCGATGGCGTTCATCGCATCGACCAGCGCCGCGCCGAGGTTGGCGCCGGAGGGCAGTTTGAGCAGGTGGTCGTAGCGGGCAATCTCGGGCAGCATCAGCGCGCGGCGCTTGATGAAATCGCCTTTGACCAGCGGGCGCTTGGGCATCTTGCCGGCGGCCTGATCGGCCTGGATGGCTTGCAGGGCCGCCTGGTAGCGGTTGGTGGCATGGCGCAGGAAGATCACGCCGAGCACCGGCATGCAGTACTCGCTGCTCGTCAGCTTGGAATTGGCGCGCAGTTGATCGGCCGCCTCCCAGAGACTGTCTTCGACCTTTGAAATATTCTGAAAGGCGTTAGCGCTCATTTGGCTGACTTCTTATTGGTCTTCTTCGGCTTGGCGCTTGCCTTCAGACCAGCCTGTGTCGCGTGCGCCAATACCAGCACCTCCAGCATGGAAGCGACGGAGCGATGCTCCTGGTCGGCTGCCTGGCGAATCAGGTCCTTGATTTCTGCGGTCGTCCGAATGGACAGGGTTTCGCACTTGTTGCGCGGCATGGATTTATCCCAAAGTCGATGCCTGGCAAATGTACTGCCTTTCATGGATTATGGCAATGTCAATATTGTGCACACCGGTAAACGAACTCTAGGTGGCAGGCCGGGATACTGGGCAATATTCCGCCGTCTAGTACCAGACCAATCTGCTGGCGCTGAACGCAGCCATCGAAGCCGCGCGCGCTGGCGAACACGGCAAGGGATTTGCGGTGGTTGCCGCGGAAGTGAGGAAACTGGCTGAGCGCAGCCAGTTGGCGGCGCAGGAAATTGGCGTGCTGGCGTCGAGCAGTGTCGGCATGGCGGAAAAAGTCGGCAAGCTGCTCGATGAAATGGTCCCCTCGATCAAGAGGACTTCCGACCTGGTGCAGGAAATTGCGGCGGCCTCGGAAGAGCAATCTTCGGGCGTGTCGCAGATCAATGCCGCGATGGGTCAGCTTAATAAGGCCACGCAGCAGAATTCCTCGGCCTTTGAGGAGCTGGCGGCCACTGCTGAAGAGATGGGTGGCTAGGCCGCCGAACTACAAAACCTCATGGGCTACTCTAAAAGGCGCTCAAACGCCATGCGAAACAGGTATTTTCGTGACGCTGTATCGGATACCCCCTTTTGAAGGGACCGTCGATACGCATCATTTTTCCCGGCTAGTACTTCGGGTTCCCTTTTTTGTTTCGTACGAGGTCTGGCGCTCGGGTCGGCTCATTACGTCCAATGCGGTCCAATTAGAGCCTTAGCTTCATGGGTACCCAGATGGGTAGCTGAAGCATTAAGAAGGGTGCAAACGAAAGTGTTGGACGGGTGTAAGCCAAAAGGAGGAATAGAGGGGTAAAAGTCGAAGTAGTGGAAAGTTTGCTGTTGTGATGCCGATAACCCGAGGGAGTTCATCCAAGGG
>CAISUK010000161.1 GCA_903888645.1 uncultured Pseudomonadota bacterium
CTTCGCCTTGGCCAGCGAATGCTCGGCCATGGCGACGCTGACGGTGTCATAGTTGGGGCGATTGCCACCGCCGCGCAGCACCACATGGCCGTAGCCGTTGCCGCGGGTGCGGATGATCGCCGAGCGGCCCTGGCCGTTAATGCCGAGAAAGCTGTGCGGCTTGGAGGCAGAGATGATGGCATTGATGGCGACGTCGAGATCGCCATCCGTGGCGTTCTTGAAGCCGACCGGCGTCGATAATCCCGATGACATTTCGCGATGGGTCTGCGATTCCGAAGTGCGCGCACCGATCGCCGTCCACGCAATCAGATCGCCGAGGTACTGCGGCCCGATCGGGTCGAGCGCCTCCGTTCCGGAGGGCAAGCCAAGCTCGTTTACCGCCAGCAGAAAGGCGCGCGCTTTTTCCATGCCCTGTTCGATATGAAACGAGTCGTCCATGAAGGGGTCGTTGATGTAGCCCTTCCATCCTGTCGACGTGCGCGGCTTTTCGAAATAAACGCGCATCACCAGCAGCATGGTTTCCGCCACTTCATCGGCCAGCGCCTTCAGTCGATGGGCATAATCGAGACCGGCCACCGGATCATGGATGGAGCAGGGCCCGACCACCACGAAGAGGCGCGGATCGCGCCGGTCGAGGATCGCCTGCAGGGCGCGGCGGCCGGCCACTACGGTTTCGGCCGCGGCGTCGGAAAGCGGCACCCGAGCGTGGATTTCCAGCGGCGAAGGCATCAGGTCGAAGGCTTCGATATTGAGATTTTCGGTTTGGCGCATGACGTTTACCAAGTGTTTACCAGATGCGTTTGATGCCATAGTCGGAAAAAGCCCGGTCGCAACTGACTACGGGCAACTTGCGGTTCTTTGCCTGCGCGACCAGCAGACGGTCGAAAGGGTCGCGCTGATTCAGGGGCAGCGCTTCGATGGCCGCCACATCGTCAAGTTCAATGCCGAGCAGACGAAAGCCGTTGGCCTCGATGTGGCTTGCCACATAACGCCCGACCGGCAAGGCCAGCTTGATGGCACCCAGGCCGGACTTGATGGCCAATTCCCAGGCGACAACAACGCTGACCAGAATCTCGTTTTTCGGGTTGGCGATGCAGGATTTTGCCTTGGCGGACAACTTGCCATCACCTTCCACCCAGTTCAGGAAGGCGTTGGTGTCGAGCAGCGCAATCACCCGATGTCATCCTCGAATCCCGGCGGAATCGCGTCGAAATTATCCGCCATGAAAAGTATCTGCCCCTTGCCCGAGCCGGGGCTGCGTTTGCCCAGCGTGCGCTTGATCGGCACCAGCATGGCGAGCGGCTTGTTGTCGCGGGCAATGACGATCTCTTCGCCCATCATGGCCTTTTGAACCAGCTCCGACAAATGCGCCTTGGCCTCGGCAATGTTGAACTGCTGCATGGTACGCTCCATTCAATGTTGGTCATCTTACATGACCAACATTGGCGGGTCAACGTGCCCGCGAAGGTCGGTCGCCTTGCGCAACCTGCGCGTCCGGCGTGCCAATCATTGCTGGCAGCGCTATTGGATCAAAGCCGCCGCCGCTTGAGACCGTCCAACACTTTCGTTGCGCCCGACCAAGGAGACTGCCTATCGCCATGGCGGTTGCCGGTGATACTTTAGTCGCATTGCAAAGTGCATAAGAGCGCGATACGATTGCGCAGAAGCGCATCAGCTGATGCCGACCGGGCACACATCAGGATATTGGCGAAAATGGCTGGCGGCGCAAATATCTTTTGGGGGAGAACAATCATGTTGTCTGCATCGCGCATCGTGTTTCTTGTGGCGACGCTCCTTGCTGCCGGCACGTCATTCGCCGAGGAGCCCTTTTCGTTTGCGACAACGCCGGGCAAGTTGCCGAAAACCGTGGTGCCCGAGGACTACCAAGTTCATGTCGTGCCGGACCTGAAGGCGTTCACTTTTCGCGGCTCCGAAACGATACGCATCAAGGTGCTGCAACCGACCGCGAAAATAGTGCTGAACGCATTGGAGATCGAGGTTGATTCGGCAGAACTCGGCGGCGAGGGTGCCGTCGCGCAAAAACTCAGTCCGCAACTCGACAAGGAGCAGCAAACCCTCGAATTTTCCCTGAATGCACCTTTGCCGGCCGGTTCCTATTCCCTGCGGATCGACTATCGCGGCGTCATCAACTCGCAGCCACAGGGGTTGTTCTACAACAAGTACGTCACC
>CAISUK010000162.1 GCA_903888645.1 uncultured Pseudomonadota bacterium
CAAGATTGGGGCCCAACTTCTGGAAAGCAATACCAAAGTGGATGAGATCGACGCAATGCTTGCGAATACCGAGCTGCATGAGCAATGGCATGCCGCAGACCGTTCCACGCAAGAAGGCTACGAAAAGTCGGCACATTTTCGCGAGCCCTCGCCGCCTGTGGCTGGCGCGGGTGCTCAGCAACAGAGGCGTTGGGTTGCCGAGCGCCTCGCCGCGCACGAGCCACTTCGCGGCTTTGACCTGAGCGGTGCCGACCTGAGTGGCGTCGATATGCGAGGAGCAAATCTCGATGGCGCAATGATGGAGGCAGTGCGCATGGACGGGGTGGATCTGTCGGGCGCCAGCGCAAGGGGAACCGTGCTCGCGCACGCATCTTTCTTGAACGCGCGCGCTGACGATTGCGATTTCACCGGAGCCAACCTCGGTAAAGCGCGGTTCTGCGGTGCCAGCGCATCCCGAGCAGACTTCACGCATGCAGTTCTTTGGGAAACCGACTTCACAGAGGCCGTGTTGCGTGGCGCGCGCTTTATTGACGCAGAAGCTATGCACATGAAGCTTGCGGGCGCCGATCTGTCCGAGGCTGTGCTTGATGAGTTATTCCTTTACCAAACTGACTTGACCGGCGTGCGACTGGAAAACTCATGCATCAATGGCGCCATTTTTCTTGAAAACATCATGAGTGCGACCAACTTCGCCGGTGCGCATGGCCTTCGTGCAGTCTTCTTGAAAATGCATGGTGAGGGTTTGTGTTTCGATGGGGCTGATCTCACCGGCGCGATGTTCGTCCAAGAGCCCAAATTGCCACGCGCTTCCATGCGTGGCACAAAGCTCACCAAGGTATTCGCTCAAAGCGCGGATATGACGGGGGCCGATCTTTCGCATGCCAACCTCGACGGCAGTGAGTTCGGTCGTTCAAATCTGCAGGGAGCAAATCTTCGCGGCGTGAAAGCGCGCGAAGCGGGGTTCAGGTTTGTAGACTTGAGCCAAGCACAAGTCGTGGGTGCCGACCTGCGCGGTGCACTTTTGGCAAATGCCAAGATTGACGGCGCACGCTTCGATGCGACGAGTCTCTTCATGGCAGACTTGGCTCGCGTTCAACTTGATACTCAAACCAGCTTCGACCGCGCAAACATTGGCCGTACCCGAACCTATCCGCGTTTGGCGCCAACCAAGATATGATATTGGTTTGCTCAACCTGCTGTCCGTTCGAAGGCATGGAGAATGAGTGAGGCGAAAGTGCTTGACCTGCCCGGGCTGGTCGCGTTGGTGGAAAACGGCGATCCGGTTCGCGGGGTGATTATCGAAGGGATCGACTTTCGCGCCAGCAATATATCAGGGGCCATTTACGAAAATGTTTCGTTACGCAACTGCAAGCTCAACGGTGTTGCGATGAGAGATTGTACGGTCGTGAGCTGCGATTTTAGCGACGCTGATCTGAGTGATATGGATTTGTCCGAAAGCGTTTTTCTCGACTGCAAATTCGACGATGCGAGTTTCGTGGGGGCCAGACTTAACTCGGTGCCGATCCGCGGCGGCAGCGCCTGTCGTTGCGATTTTTCTCGTGCTGACTTGCGCGATGCACTGTTCAACGCGTGTGATCTTACGCAAGCCAAAATTGGACAGGCGCAACTGGAGGCAACCGCGTTCATCGAGTGCGTGACGGTGGGTATCGATCTCACCGGCGCCGTGCTTTTTCGCACCGTGTTGTCGGAGGTGGATCTCACACAGGCCAAGCTTGCCGGCATGCGTTGCGAAGAAACCGTTTTCAACAAGGCAAACTTCGCGGGAACCGATCTTTCCGGGCTGGAATTGATCAGGTCGCAATTCATGGGGGCTGACCTCTCTGGAGTCAACTTGTCGGGAGCTCGACTCGTTCAATCCGGATTCAAGGGCGCCAAGCTCGTTGGGGCGCGACTGGACGGCGCGAAGGCAGCGAACGCGTTGTTTGTCGAGGCCGATCTTAGTCAGGCGTACTGCGCCGGAACGGATTTCTTTCAGGCCTTGTTCGTCGATGCGGTCGCCGTGGACGCGCGGTTCGAAAATGCCAAGCTGGCCCAAGCAATCTTTCATCGCGCACGTTGTGTCTCCGCCCGATTTGACGGTGCGGATCTCGAGTATGCTGATTTTTCATACGCCGACTTGAGCAATAGTATGTTTCGCGGCAATCGCTGGTTACGCACCAAGTTTCATTCCGCTCGACTCCAAGGCGTTTCATTGCCGGCCGGGCAGTCGATTATTTTCGACGACGCCGAGCTGGCCGCCGCGGAACAATGGCCAACGGCGACTTGACAATCAAAGGATCATGGCATGGGTAATCTGAACGAACCGAGGGACTTCTCGATACCAATGATCGAGCCAATGGCGACATGCTACGTAGCGCATGTGGAACATGTGGACGAGGATCGCGTTGATCTGGTCCTCACCATGGCCACTGAGCGCGTGACCGCAAGACGTGCGCTAAGTTGCTTGATTGCGCTCCAGGCGGGCGACACCGTCAGCGTCATTCGCGAC
>CAISUK010000163.1 GCA_903888645.1 uncultured Pseudomonadota bacterium
AGCGAGGCGCCACAGCCCTGCGAGGCGCGGTTACTGGATTCCGTTCTGCAACGGAATGACGAAAAAATACAACGGAATGACGGTCCAATCTCCGTCGTCCCGGCGCAGGCCGGGACCCAGTGAGGCGCCAGAGCCCCGCGAGACGCGGTTACTGGATTCCGTTCTGCAACGGAATGACGAACCAATATACGTCGGCGCAGCGACGAAGCTGCACGACCATCCCTGCGTCATCGGGGTTTTTTGCGCGCAACCTGAACCAAGTCAAGCGCATCGCACATTCCAGGTCGTGTGACCCCGGTAGGGTTGACATTCGGCATCCCGCGACGGCCTCGAATAATGCCATTGTCACAAGCCCGCTGGCAGGCTGGGCTCAAGCGCGACTACTGGTTTTTTACCCCCTACTTAACCCGCAAAGTAACGGTGGGGTTAACCCTACTCGGCACGGTAGGGTAGTGCGGGTAGGGGGTGGGTGCCGTTGATGGAGAAACGCCGAAAAAAATCATGTAACTATTTGAAATAAAAAACTAAAAATCATTTCCGTGACTTAAGTCACAACCCTACCGCGAAATAGGGTTTTCCCTATGCTGGAGTAGGGTTTCACCGAAGTGCGTCCAAATGTCGCATCCCGGAGAATGCGAACCGTTATGAAATTACCACCGGATTCCAGAGCATCACTTGGTTAAGGCGAACGAGCCGAGTGGTCGCAAGCTAGCAGCTTAACTTTAGGGAGTTACAAGGCATGAAAGCTAACCAGATGAACAAGACACAACGCAGTTCCTTCAAGCTAAATCCTGTTGCGGCTGCGATAGCGCTAGCGATGGCCTCCCAACTTTCGGCGAACCTGGCATTCGCCAACGCCGGATTTGGCACCGTCACCGACAAAAACGGCGTGACGCAAAACGTGCCGACCTACTACGCCGCCAGCCCTCAAGGCATCCGGCCGGCCTTCGATCCGGCAACCCACGCCCTGAGCACCACGGGCCTGACGGTTGATACCGGTACTCCGATTCGCAAGTTCGTCGATAAACTCGGTGGCGCCTATAACGGCCTGGAAACCCTGCAGAGTATGACTGACCTGCAGGCCGGCATTCCCGTGGCGATCCCCGAAAAGTGGGTGAATCTCGCCGGCGTGCAAACCACCGATGACTACTATGAAATCGCCGTCGTCGAATACACCCAACAATTGCATAGCGACTTGGCCAAGCCGACCCGTCTGCGCGGCTATGTGCAAATCGAAACTGCCAACATCCGCAATAACCTGCATTGCGCTCCCTTGCCTGGTTTAACCAATTGTACTGACGTCACCGGAGTCGTCGGCAGCGAACACATCCCAGGCGTATATCCCGATGGCACGCCCATCCTCGATGCCAACGGGGCACAAGTTTATTTCGTACACCGCCCTCACTACCTCGGCCCTTCCATCGTAGCCGCCAGTGGCACTCCGACGCGGATCAAGTTCACCAACTATCTGCCCTACAGGGACATCAATGGCGTAGCCCACGGCTCCCCCAGCGGCGGCGAGTATTACCTCCCGATCGATGAAACCATTGCCGGCGGCGGCCCGGTCACACTGCAAGCGAGTGTAGACGCTCAGGGCAATCCGGTCGCCGGTCCTGTCCTTGACAAGGCTGGCAATCCCATCAAGTTCCCCCAGAATCGTGTTGCCATTCACTGGCACGGCGGCGACTCCCCCTGGACCAACGACGGTACGCCGCATCAGTGGTTTGCTCCGGCCGGTGATGCTTCTTATTCGGTAAAAGATGCTCTTCATCCCAACGGTTGGGGCGTCGGCGACTCCTTCCAGAACGTGCCGGACATGCCCGATCCGGGACAGGGTTCGCAGACCCTCTTCTACCCGATGAACCTGAGCGGTCGTCTGATGATGTATCACGATCACGTCTCCGGCCTGACCAAAATCAACGCCTATACCGGCGAAGCCTCGGGTTTGATTGTGTATGACTTTACCGAACTCTCGATGGTGGCCAAAGCGCTCAACGTCAATCTGGCATTTCCTGATGGCGTCACGCTTGGCTCGGCCATTCCGCTGCTTGACACGGTCGGTATTCCGCTGGTCATCCAGGACAAGGTTTTCGTACCCAAGAACATCGGTCCGAACGCGGTAGCCTCCGACGGCAAGACGCCGGCATCCCAGGATGCCAAGTGGGACCTGACCCACTGGGGTCAGCCGGGCGATTTGTACTTCCCGCACGTCTATGAAACCAACCAGGATCCAAACTCCCTGGACGGCACCAACCCGGTCGGTCGCTGGGACTGGGGCCCCTGGTTCTGGCCGGTGTTCCCCGCCCAGTATTCGCTGCCGACGGGTGCTTATGGCGACGTAACCGCCACACCGGAAGCCTTCCTCGACACGCCAACTGTGAATGGGCAGCCCTATCCGTTCATGGAAGTGGATCCCAAGCCCTATCGCTTCCGCATTCTGAGCATCGGCAATGACCGCACCTTCAACTTCGGCTTGTATCAAGCGGTGGATGCTGCGGGCAACGTTTGCGATGCGACAAATACCGCACGAACAAGTGCCCCCATCGCCCCCGGCGGCGTCGGCTCTGTGGCTACGTGTACCGAAGTCAGGCTGGTTGCGGCCAAGCCGACCCCTGGGTTCCCGGCCACCTGGCCGACCGACGGTCGCGCCGGTGGCGTGCCGGATCCGGCCACTGCCGGACCGGACATCGTCCAGATCGGTAACGAAGCCGGCTTGCTGCCTGCAGTGGCGGTCCTGAAATCGCAACCGATTAACTACGATCAAAACGTTCGCAATATCACCGTCTTTAACGTTATTGACAACCAGCTCACGCTGATGGGTGGCGAGCGCGCCGACGTGCTGGTCGATTTCAGCAACTACGCCGGGCAAACGCTGATCCTGTACAACGACGCACCCGCGCCGTTCCCGGGTAACGACCCGCGTAGCGACTACTACACCGGCATGGGTGACCATACGGATGCAGGCGGCGCCTATGACGTATTGCCAGGCTACGGCCCGAATACCCGCACCATCATGCAGTTCAAGGTGGCCAAGAAGATCGGCTGCGCCGCCACAGACCCCAACTGCGCGACGACGGGCACAGTTCCAAGTGCCGCCACAGCCTTGAACGTCCCTGCATTGCAGGCCGCGCTGCCCATTGCCTATGCAGCGACGCAACCCGCACCGCTCGTTCCGGAATCGGTTTACAACCAGGCCTTCGGTACGGCGAGCGCTGACAACTACGCGCACATTGGCACCGGTTCCGGCACGCAGCCCAACTGGGTGTTCAACGGCAACGTGTTCACGCTGACCAACTTCAAATTGTCGACGGGCGGTTCACTGTATCCGGCCGGCGGAGCATCGGTCACCATCGACCCGCCGCTGTGCACGCCCCTTTCCACTTTGGCTGCGCCCAATCCGACGTGCGTTCAAGCCACCGCCACCCCGGTCGTCGGTGCGGGCGGCGTCATCACCGGCTTCGACCCCGCTACGATCAACTATGGCGCGGGCTATACCACGGTGCCGAACATCACCTTCTCGGCACCCCCAGGTCCGGACGGCACGCCTGCAACCGGATTGGTGGAGGCCAACGGCTTCAAGGTCATCAACAAGGCCATTCAGGAATTGTTCGATCCGATCTTCGGTCGCATGAATGC
The DNA here is from genome assembly GCA_903888645.1 of uncultured Pseudomonadota bacterium. Lineage (GTDB taxonomy): Bacteria > Pseudomonadota > Gammaproteobacteria > Burkholderiales > Rhodocyclaceae > CAISUK01. Next base: position 3,637 of record CAISUK010000163.1, read on the forward strand.
CACGCTGGCTGCAGAACTGCCGTTCTCCACCGCCACCGTCGCCACGACTGTGCCGCTGGCCTATATCGATACGCCAATCGAATATCTGGATGCGATGAAGGATGGCGAAACGCAAATCTGGAAGATCACTCACAACGGCGTCGACTCGCACCCGGTGCACTTCCACATGGTCAACGTGCAGGTCATCAACCGGGTGGGCTGGGACGGCACCATCAAGCCGCCAGCAGCCAATGAAGTCGGCTGGAAGGAAACGCTGCGCATGAACCCGCTGGAAGACTTGTATGTCGCCGTCAAGGCCAACCGTCCGGTGCTGCCGTTCGGCGTGCCAGCCAGCCATCGCCTGCTCGATCC
>CAISUK010000164.1 GCA_903888645.1 uncultured Pseudomonadota bacterium
CTGCTGCTGATGCCGCTGCTGACGTGGCTGTGAAGCAGCTGCAATAGCCGGTCCGTGACTTTTGGCGTGGCAAGCGGACAAAATCGAGTGACTTGGGGTGGCCGATTTCGGTATCATCCGCGGCCCTGGCGCTTTGCCCAAACCTGTACAAGGCCCTTTTTCAGGGTCAAATAAAGATCATGAATTCTGCGCAATCTGCCATTGCCGTGATTCGCGACGAGCATCGCTCCATCGCGGCCATCCTGCGTGGCCTGGTCAAGCATCTCAGCGAAGTCCAGGCCGGCGATGCCGAGCCGGATTTTCCGTTGTTCATGGCGCGCTTCGACTATCTGGAAGTGGTGCCCGAGCGCGTCCATCATCCCAAGGAGAATGACTATCTGTTTCGCCTGCTGCGCCAGCGAACTGCCGAGTCGCGGGGTATTTTCGATGAACTCGAGGCGGAACATGCCGAAGCTGCGGCGATGCTGGCGCAACTGCGCTGCCGCCTTGAAGAATTCCGTCAGCATGGCGACGTGGCAGCTTTTGAGCAGGAGCTAAGGGTCTACGCCGATTTCCAGTGGAACCACATGGGCAAGGAAGAAAACATCGTCCTGCCGCTCGCCCTGCGCTATTTGCTACCGGCCGACTGGAAAATGATCGACGCGGCATTTGCCGCAAATCGCAGCGATTAGCCAGCACCGACTACGCTCGGTCGGGCACGGTGGAAAAATCGCGCTGACCATTGCGCTGACCATTGCGCCGACCTTCGCGCTTACCCTCGTACCTGGGCAATGAACTTTCACACGATCCAGAGCCGGCGCATCGAAACCCTTCGCTTGCCGGCGGCCCAGCCGCGCGAGCAGGCGCCGGCTATTGTCTTTTTGCACGAAGGGCTTGGTTCGCTGGCGATGTGGCGCGATTTCCCGCAGCAGATTGCCGACGCCACGGGCTGCGAGGCGATTGTCTATTCCCGCTACGGCTACGGCCGCTCCGAGCCGTTGGCGGAATCGCGGCGACCTGGCTACATGCATGACGAAGCACTCGCGGCGCTGCCTGAACTGCTTGATCAGCTCGAAATCGAGCGGCCGATCCTGTTCGGTCATAGCGACGGCGGATCGATCGCCTTGCTCCATGCCGGCACCGGTACCCGACCGGTTGCCGGTGTCATTGTCATGGCGCCGCATGTGCTGGTCGAGGACATGTCCATCGCCGGCATCGCCAGGGCTCGCCAGGCCTACCTCTGCAGCGATCTGAGAGCGCGTCTGGCCCGATACCACGACGATCCCGATGCGACCTTCATGGGCTGGAACGATATCTGGCTCGACCCCGCCTTCCGCAGCTGGAATATCGAGGCCTGCCTGCCCGGCATCGCCTGCCCGGTGCTGGCCATCCAGGGCGAGGACGATGAATACGCCAGCATGGACCATCTCGAGCGCATCGGTCGCCAGGCCGCCGATGTCGAGTTGGTCAAGCTGGCCGACTGCCGCCATTCGCCGCACAAGGACCAGCCGCAGGCAGTCATCGCCGCCGTGGCAGATTTCGTCGCGCGCATTTCGCGCGGCCGGGGAAGCGCTGCATAAGTCCGTACCGCAGGGACTTCAATGGGATGTCCCACAGGGGCGCTCCAGCGGCGAAGGCCGGCGTTAAGCAGAGGGGAAAACCTGGATTCCGGCCTGCGCCGGAAAGACGAACCGGGGATTCAGCGATGCCAGGTTGCCATCATGTTCAGGCCGCCCCAGGCATTTGCCAGCGTCAGGAACTTGCCACCCGACAGCAGGGTGCGTTCGCGAACCGCAACGTAGGGGTGGTTCTTGCTCATGGCATCGTCGGCGAGCGCGTCATCGCGCACGGTCAGCACGACGCGTTCGCTATCTGCATCGAGCGATATGGCGATACGCGTCACTTCATCATTGGCCGCCAGGGCCAGACAAGTATCCTCGGCGACGCGATAAATGATGGCTTTCAGAGGCGCCGGAATCTTTGACTCTTCGAGTTCCAGGCGCCCTTCCAGGGCGACGTTCGGATGCTTGTCGGCAAAATCGCGGCTGAACCAGCGCAGCGTCGCCATCAGGCCGAGATCGTCGAGGCTGGGCGGGCGCAGGCCGACTGCCACCGAGCGAACATCCTGCGTCGCCGTCTGCAGAATCGGAATCATGCTCTCCAACTGAGTCAGTGAATTCTCGTCGCCGCGGTTGATGGCATGAACCGCGTTTTCCACTGTCAATTTGACTGCCGCCAGGGTTTGCGCGACACGTTCGTGCAGTTCTCCGGCGATGCGCTGTTTCTCCGTTTCCTGGCGATCAAGCAAGCGCGCCGACAGCACCGCCAGCTGTTCGGCGCGCTCGCGCAAGGCAAACTCCTGGGCCATGATTCCGCGCTCCATGCGGCGAACGAAACCAAGCAGCGCCAAGTACAAAAGCATAAGAACCGCCACCAGCGTAGAGATGATGATGGTCTGGTTCCTTTCGTTGTTGCTCACCATTGCCGCAACGTCGGTATAAACCTCAAAAACGCCGATAAATGGGCCAGCCTGTTTCTGCTGC
>CAISUK010000165.1 GCA_903888645.1 uncultured Pseudomonadota bacterium
CCGGCGATGCTGCAACCGGCCGCGGTGGCGCAGCGACATGAGGCAGTCTCGGCACACATGGCGAGCATGCTGAAGCATTTTCCCGATGTCTCGGGAACCTATTATTTCGACAGCGCTGGCGACATGCTTTATTCCTCGGATCCACAGGCGAGGAGCAGCAATGTCCAGGATCGGCCGTTCTTTCGCCACCATCGAGACGCTACGGATGCCGGATTGGTCTTCTCCGACGCACTGGTAGCGCGTACCACGGGTCGGCTTTCCGTGGTGATTGCCAATGGCATTCGCGACGGCAACGGCAAATTTCTCGGCGTCGCCACCGCGCTGCTCGATCTGGAGGCCTTCGCCAAGCTGTTCGCGGCGATGGACGTGGGTGCGCAGGGGGTCGTTCTCGTTCGCCGCAGCGATACGTCAGCGCTGGTCATCCGCTATCCCTCCGGCAACGACAAGGATCTCGGTCAGCCGTTGCCCGCGGACAACCCGATACGTCAGCGCATCGCCGCCGGCGAGACCGCCGCGACGCTGGCCTACACGGCCAGCAGCGATGGTATCGAGAGGATTGCCAGCTTTCGCCGGCTCGAGAACTATCCGTTCTACGTTCAGGTCGCCTTCGCCAAGTCCGATTACCTGGCGGCGTGGCGTACCCAGGCGATCATTGTCGGCCTGCTCTGTGCCACATTCCTGTTCATGATGGCGGTCGGTATTGACCGCTTCCGCCGCAGCGCGATCATTCGCGCCAGCCTGCTGCAGGAAATTGCCCTGAACGAGCAACGCTTCCTGGATTTTTCCACGGCCACACTCGATTGGTGGTTCTGGGAAATGGACGCGGATCTGCGCTTTTCCTATTTGTCGGAGAATGCCGCCCCAGCCATCGGCCGGCCCGTGGCGCAAATCCTCGGCAAGCGCCGCGCCGATCTGGCCGCAGCCGAGCCCGGCCCGGATGATGACAAATGGGTGTGGCATATGGCCGACCTGGAAAACCGCTGCAGCTTTCGTCAGTTTGAATACCGGATCGCGCTGCCCGACGGCGGCAGCCGCTGGCTCAGCATCAGCGGCGTGCCGGTTTTCGATGCCGATCAGAACTTTCTCGGCTACCGGGGGACCGGCAACAACATCACCGAGCGCAAGGTCGTCGAGGCGGAACTCGAGCAGCACCGCCACCATCTCGAAAAACTGGTGGAAGAACGCACCGCCGACCTTTCCATCGCCAAGGAAGCTGCCGAGGCGGCCAGCCGCGCCAAGAGCACCTTCCTCGCCACCATGAGTCACGAGCTGCGCACGCCGCTCAACGCCATCATGGGCATGACCGAACTGGCGCAGAGTCGCGCCACCGATACCCGCCAAATCGACCAACTCGACAAGGTAGGCCGGGCTTCCCGGCACCTGCTTGGCATTATCCGGGATATCCTCGACCTCTCCAGGATCGAAGCCGAGCGGCTGACCTTGGAACGGATCGACTTCGGCGTTGACCAGGTTGTTGAAAATGTCGCCGACCTGTTGCGCGGGCAGTGCGCAGAAAAACATCTCGACCTGCACATCGACGTTGCCGCCGAGGCAGCCGATCTGGCGCTGCGCGGCGATCCGCAGCGCCTCGGCCAGATTCTGCTCAACCTGATCGGCAACGCCGTCAAGTTTACCCTCGCCGGATCCATCCGCGTCAGCGTGCAGCTACTCGAGGAAAGCAGCGACGATGCCTTGCTGCGCTTCGCCGTCGCGGATAGCGGCAGCGGCATTGCCGCAGCGGATCAGCAGCGCCTCTTCAAGGCCTTCGAGCAGGTCGACGGTTCTTCGACCAGAAAGCATGGTGGTACCGGGTTGGGGCTGGCGATCAGCAAGCGCCTGGCCGAGATGATGGGCGGCGGGATCGGTGTGGACAGCGAGGTCGGGGCAGGCAGTACCTTCTGGTTTACTGCGCGTTTTGCCAAGGCCAGCCAGATCGCCACGTTGGCGCCGGCGCCCGCCGTGCTGCCTGTCCGGGCGCAGCTGCAAGCCGGTCACGCCGGCGCCTGTGTGCTGGTTGCCGAGGACGACCCGGTCAATCAGGAAATTACCCAGGCCTTGCTCGAGGAAGCCGGGTTGGTGGTGCACGTCGCCGAGGACGGTACGGTGGCGGTGGACATGGCCGAGCGCACCAACTACGACGCGATCCTGATGGACGTGCAGATGCCCAACATGGATGGCCTGGAGGCCACCCGCCGGATCCGCATGTCAGCCAGCAATCAGGGCGTGCCGATCATTGCCTTGACGGCCAACGTGTTCCCCGAGGACGAGGCACTCTGCCGCGAAGCCGGCATGAATGACTTCATCGGCCGGCCGGTCGAGTCGGAAGCCTTGTTCGCGGTCATGCTCAAGTGGCTGAAACGCCCGGATTGATCTGCTTGGGTTGCGGATAGCGCTGCGTAGCCGACCTGGGCGTTGCCTGGCGCAGCGGTTGAACACGCCAGACAAAAAATCAGAAATCAAAGCTTCCACGGAATGGACTGCAATTCAGGCAACAATCCTGAAATCGGTCGCCTTGGCGACGGGGCGGACATGGTTGCGCTCGCGTTTCATTTCGACGATGCCGTAGTTCGACATGGTCTTGAGAGTGCGTCACAGATTGCCCGGCTTGCGTCCGGTCGTCTCGGCCAAGGACGTGATGGATTCCATTTCGAATCTTCGTATGGAGCACATCATGACCAAGCAAAGCAAAGCCTGTGGCAACGATTTTCACCCCCATCCCAAACTCGATCAAGCGTACTGCTCATCGCCAAAGTGCCAACGCGAGCGGCGCCGGCGCTGGCTAAAAAAAACGGCAGGTCGACTCTGACTATCACGGCAACGAACCGCAAAAGATCGCGCAGCGAATGGCGTTGATTGAAAAAGCGGTTTACCAACAGTCTGTACCGATTCAGGCTTTTCAGTACAAAACACTGTCCGGCC
>CAISUK010000166.1 GCA_903888645.1 uncultured Pseudomonadota bacterium
GTAATGGGGTCATGGTTTATCCGGCGCTGCAATGCGTCCAGACGAACGGCTTCTTCATTGAACATCTGGCGCAGGCGTTCGATCATGCCGTTCATCGCCTTGGCCAGCGCACGAAGTTCGGGCGTGCGCGGCTCGGCGATCGTTATGAAGCGACGCTCGCCGATCGCCCCTGCCTGACGGACGACGTCGCCCAGCGATTGCCCGATCAGCCTGAGCGCTGGCATTCCCAGCAACCCCAGGCAACTGCCGCCGATGCCGAACCAGAGCAGCAACCGGAGCATCTGCTCCCACAGGGCAAGATAAGCAAACTGGTTGTTGCTGACAATCTTTACGGCGGCATACTGCTTCCAGCCATCGTTGACCTGGGCCTGGCCCGGTATGGAAGGAATGGGAAACAATCCGACGAACCATGCCGGCACATCGGCTTCGACCTTGCCTTGTATGCGCTGGGAAATAACCTTGCCTAGCGGGTCGGTCACCGAAATTTCCTGGTAGTAGCCGGTATCGAACAGTGCTGCGACCTGCAGATCGATATTGATCGGATCCTTTTCCTGCTGGGTCATTGCCAGCGCCAGAGAGTTGGCGTTGTCACTATTCTTGCGTTCCAGTTGTTGAACAAGATAGCCCCGAGCCGACCAGATACTGATCGAGAGGCTTCCGCCGAACGCCACCAGGGTAGAAATGACCACGGCAAGCCACAATTGACGCATCAGGGACATAGCAACCTCACTTATTCAAGGCCTTCAGCCTTCATTTTTTCAACGACGTCGTTCCATTTCGACAAGCGGCTGCCGCTACCGGGCTGAATCTCCCGGGTGGCGGCGGCAAAGATCCCTTCCGAGTTGAAACTGAAAATCGGTGTCAGATCGGGGCGCCGTGACGCCGGACGGATTTCGCTCACCAGATTGTCGAGGACCATGGGTTCGGCGTTTGGCGAAGGATAATAGGTCAGGACCATGTGCGCCTGTCTGACATCGCTGGCGGAACCGCCAATCCTGGCCTTGACGTACATGATGCGCAATCTGGATACCGGTACGCCGAGAAACTTGAGCGAGAAATATTTGGCGATCGCGTAATCTTCGCAATCACCCGCCCCCTTTGTCAGCGCTTCAATCGGTGTCGCCCAGTAGTCGACCTGTCCCCATGTTTTCAGATCGTCCTCGAAGCGCAGTTTGCCATTGAAATATTCGTTGATGTCCCTGAGCTTTTGTTCTTCGGTCTCCGACCTGAACAATTCCAGCGCCTTGCTCCAGTCCCTGACTGCTGCAGCCGCGTTTCCACCGTAGCGCTGCTGAGCCGCATTCATGACGCGTTCGAGGGGAAATATCTCTTCGGCCAGGACCAGCAAGAACGCGCCGCAACCAAAAACCAGGAATGCCATGCAGGCAATTCGACGCTGGTTAGAGGTCAGCACGTGACATATCTCCGCAATTTGCGAATTGCAATGTGGACGGCGGCCATTGTTATCAATAGGATGACAAATCAGTGCTGTCTTGGGTTTCTTGAGCGATCAATCTTACTTGATCTTCTTTTTGTACCGGCATCGCAACCTTGAAAACGATGACGATATTCCGGGTGCCGCGGGGGAAGCAATGGATTTGACATATTGGCGGGATGGATTTTCACCGCATCGGTGCGGCCATTGTCCCTCGCAGTTACGCAGGAATGTTCGGCCCGGTCGGCCGTCTGGTGACGCGGTTGCTCCGATTGCCGCGGTTCTGTTCGGGGCTGATCGAGTGCGCCTGCCGGCTGTGTCGAAGATTCGAGCGGGGATGCGCTGGCGCGGGCTGCCCAAGCGCAATTCAACCGCCCGTATGCTGCTTGCAGCTTCTGCGCCCCCCGGGCAATTCGATGCGCCTTGTGGCACAAACCTGATGCCCGAGCAACGCCAGAATTGGCCGCTTTTCGTGATCGGCGAGCAGCATCCGGATCCGACTCGAACCACACGAATACAACATTAACATATTGATGACATTTCTTTTCAGCGAGGTTTAAAAATGCTACCTTCATTCAAGCGTAATGCAATCAGTCTGCTATTCTTGTCTGCGTTTGCAGTCACCGGGCCGGCGGCGGCCTTTCGCCTCGAGGAAGCAGCCGGAAAAGCCGTCCAGACCAACCCGGATGTAATGGCCAAGTGGCATGAGTTCAAGGCCGCCATCGAGGAAGGCAACGTTTCCCGGGGGCGTTATCTGCCGACGCTTGATGTCATTTACAACACCGGTCACGAGCGGCGCGACTCCCCGCTTTATGCGGCGCCAGCAGGCACGCGCGACTACAATTTCAATGCCAGCAAGGTGTCCCTGAAGCAAAACCTGTTTGAGGGTTTCGCTACCCGCAACGACACCCGGCGTCTGGAGCACGCTGCGCTGGTTCGCCTCTATGAGATGCAGGATGCCGCCGAGAGTACCGCGTTCGAGGCTGCCAGGGCGTACATCGACGTGCGGCGCTATCGGCAACTGGTTACGCTTGCCGAAGATAATTATGCGACCCACCGCCTGCTCCATGAAAAGATCAGCGAGCGTGCGCGGGCTGGGGTAGGCCGCAAAGTCGACCTCGAAACGGCGGCAGGTCGCCTGGCGCTCGCGGAGTCCAATCTGCTGACCGAAACCTCTAACCTCCACGACGTTTCCGCCCGCTATCAGCGCATTGTCGGAAGTCCGCCCCCGGCCGAACTGGAAGCGCCGCCGCCGGCCTTGCTGGTGACAGATTTTCCGAAGGATCGCGGTGCAGCCGTCAGTCGCAGTTTCGACCGTTCCCCGCAGTTGAAAGGCGCCTTTCAAAACATCCTGTCGGCCATGCGCAATGTCGAAGTCCAGAAATCCGGTTACTACCCACGCGTTGACGCCTACGCAGAGCAGGCGCACGAAAACAACACGAGCGGCTATCAAGGTATTACCAACGCCACGACGGTCGGGATCACCGTTTCATGGAACCTGTTCCGCGGTCATCAGGATATTTCCCGCCAGCGCAAGGCCATCGAAGAAAAGGATACCGCCAAGGATGTTCGCGAGCGGGTTTGCCGCGAAGTGCGTCAAAACTCTTCCATGGCCTTCAATGACCATGCGCGTTTGACCGAACAATTGCAGTATCTCGATCAGCACCAACTGAGTACCGACAAGGCCCGTGAAGCCTTCCGTCGTCAGTTCGATATCGGCCAGCGGACGCTGCTTGACGTGCTGGATACGGAGAATGAGTACTACACGGCGCGCCGCAACTACTTGAACGGCGAGTACGACCTGCAGACCGCCGATGCCAAGTACCAGGCGGTGTCTGGCGACTTGCTCAAGGTGCTTGGTGTCAAGCATTTTGAAATGGATCCGCCCCGCCCGGAAACGACCCCCGAGGAAGACATGGCGACCACCTGTCCGGCAGAACCGATAGTGCTGCAATTATCTGACAAGGAGGCCATCTTCAAGCGGGCCATGGCCAGAGAAGAGTTGCTCCGCAGCCAGAATGCGCCGGCCGCTGCTGGCGCTCCCGGCAAGAAATAGTTCAATGGCTGGCAGGTAATTCGCGGGACATTTTCGCCGGCGGCAAGCCGGCGAAAATGGTTCATGGATTCGCGCGGGCAGTGGCAAAACAGGACAAAAAAAGGGCGCCTCGTGGGCGCCCTACTTCTCTCCTCCATCCGGTCCTATCAGGACTTTTCTTTTAGCCTTCGCAATAGCTCGGCTGACGGCCTGCTTCAACCCGCCTGTTCAACTGGTTTGTTTCAGTTGATCGAGAATGGCCGGGTTCTCCAGTGTCGACACGTCCTGCGTGATGTCCTCGCCCTTGGCCAGGGAACGCAACAGGCGGCGCATGATCTTGCCGGAGCGGGTCTTGGGCAGGTTCTCGCCGAAACGAATGTCTTTCGGCTTGGCGATCGGGCCGATTTCCTTGGCCACCCAGTTGCGCAAATCGTTGGCGATCTTCTTGGCTTCTTCGGCGCTCGGGCGCGACTGCTTGAGCACGACGAAGGCGCAGATTGCCTCGCCGGTCAGGTCGTCGGGACGGCCGACTACGGCGGCTTCCGCGACCAGCGGATTGGCCACCAGCGCCGATTCGATTTCCATGGTGCCCATGCGGTGGCCGGAGACGTTGAGCACGTCGTCGATGCGGCCCATGATGGTGAAGTAGCCGGTCTTGGCATCGCGCATCGCGCCGTCGCCGGCGAGATACAGGTTGCCGCCGAAATCGACCGGGAAGTAGGATTTGACGTAGCGATCAGGGTCACCCCAGATGGTACGGATCATCGACGGCCACGGCTTCTTGACGACCAGGAATCCACCCTTGCCCCAATCGACATCGTTGCCCGTTTCATCGACGATGGCCGCCTGGATTCCCGGGAAAGGCAGCGTGCATGAACCTGGCACCAGCGGCGTCACGCCCGGTAGCGGAGTGATCATGTGGCCGCCCGTTTCGGTCTGCCAGAAGGTGTCTACGATCGGGCAGTGACCGCCGCCAACGTTGTTGTAATACCACATCCAGGCTTCCGGGTTGATTGGTTCGCCGACCGAGCCGAGCAGGCGCAGGCTGGTAAGGTTGTAATTGCGCGGATGCGTTGCCGGGGTGCCTTCCGATGCCTTGATCAGCGAGCGGATGGCGGTCGGCGCGGTGTAGAAAATGCTGACCTTGTGGTCCTGGATCATGCGCCAGAAGCGGCCGGCATCCGGATAGGTGGGGACGCCCTCGAACACCACCTGGGTGCCACCCGCTGCCAGCGGACCATAGGCCAC
>CAISUK010000167.1 GCA_903888645.1 uncultured Pseudomonadota bacterium
ACTGCCGACTGCGGCAACATAGCGCGCTTTGCCGGCAAGGCGGCGCACCCATTCGAGCATCGGTTGATCGCTGCCCGACAGCATGTGAAAGCGCCCGGTATCGTTGGGGCCGCGCAGCACCGAACCTTCGAGACAAAGGATGTCGAGCGGGACTCGACCGTCCGCGCATGCGGTAAGAATATCAATGACGTCGCTGCCGCTTTCTTCGGAAAGACTCGGATGCCAAAGAATGTCGATGCCGGCGTCACGCAACTGACCGAACAGATCGCGCGAATCGGCACCGAGCAGTGACATCGAACAGCCGCCGCAGCCAGCGGATTGGAGCCAAAGCAGATTCATTCGGCTTTCTCCAAGCCATAACGCGATAGTTTGGAACGCAGGCCGACCCGCGACAAACCGAGTTCATTGGCGGCCCGCGTCTTGTTCCAGCGGTGGCGGATCAGCGCTTCCTTGACGACGCGCGCTTCGAGTTGCTCCATCCGTTCCTTGAGACCGCCATCGAGACCGGCGAGAAAGCCGAGTTCCACCTCCTCATGCTCTTCGACTGCGGCGCGCAACACGCGCGGCGACAGTAGTTCGGCGCCCAGCCAGATACTGCCGTCCTTGCCTTCGGCCAGCGTCAGCATGCGCAGAATTTCATTCTGCAATTCGCGCACGTTGCCGGGCCAGCGGTAGGCGCTCAGGCAGTTCATCGCCTCTTTGGTGAAGCCCTTGACGCGACGGTTCAGTTGCTTCATGCCGCGCTCGAGGATGCCTGCGGCGATCAACGGAATATCCGCAGCGCGTTCGCGCAAGGCTGGCAGATGCAGGGTCAGTGTGGCCAATCGGTAGTAGAGGTCTTCGCGAAAACGCCCTGCACGAACTTCCTCTTCGAGATCGCGATTGGTCGCGGCAAGTACCCGTACATCGACAGACAATGGGCGCGGCGCGCCAACCGGGCGGATTTCGCCTTCCTGGAGCACGCGTAGCAGCTTGACCTGGAAGGCCGCCGAAGTCTCGCCGACCTCGTCAAGAAAAATGGTGCCGCCATCCGACTGCTGAAACAGGCCGATGCGATCCTCATAAGCACCGGTGAAGGCGCCGCGCTTGTGGCCGAACAGTTCCGCTTCAAGCAACTGGTCTGGCAGCGCGCCGCAATTTTCGACGACGAAGGCTTTGTCGGCGCGGTCGCTGCGGTAGTGCAGGGCGCGCGCCAGAAGTTCCTTGCCGGTGCCCGACTCGCCGGTAATCAATACCGAAACATCATAAGGCGCGATGCGCTCGATCATCTTGACAATGTCATTGAGCGGGCTGTCGGCGGAACGCGCCATGCGATCGAGGCCGAACTGGGCCTTGGCCTGGTTGCGTTTGATGTCGACGCGCTGCTTGAGCGTGGGCGCTTCGGTCTTCAGTTCCAGCGACAGGCGCTGGTTTTCCTGCTGCAGCCGTTGCATCTCGGCGGCGCTCTTGAGAATCAGCAGCAACTGGTCGGGTTGCCATGGTTTCAAGACATATTGCCAGATACCGGCTTCGTTGATGCCGGCGATAATGTCTTCGGCATCGGTATAACCAGAGATGATGATGCGAACGGCATCAGGCCACTGGCTGCGCACTTGCTTGAGAAACTCGACGCCGGAGACACCGGGCATGCGCTGGTCGCAGAGCACGACATGCACGAACTCGCGTTCCATGATGCGCTGGGCATCTTCTGCGCCGCCGGCGGTGAAAACAGTGAAGTCTTCCTCGAGAGTACGGCGCAGGGCTTCCTGCGAGCGCACTTCGTCGTCAATGACAAGAATCGTGGGCAAACGCGACTTGTTCATGCGGGCACCTTCCAGCCGGGATTGCGATGCCGCGCCAGATGACGCGGTGTCCACGATTGCGGCGACTTGCGGACGAAATGATAGCGGGCGACGTGGTAGCTGGGGTCGAATCCGTAGAAATTGCGGCGCATTTGCGTCAGTTCTTCGGCACGATATTGTGCCAGCGGCTTTGCCGCCTCGTCCTGCGCACGGCGCGCTCGCTTGGCAGCCAGCTTGGCCGCGAAATCATCACCGTCAGCCAGTGCGCTCGCGCGTCGCGCCACCTCGACGCGAAACGCCGCCGGTTCGGGGGCCAGACAGGCGTCGATAAAACCGCTGGTCAAAGCTTCTCCGGCCAGCATCGGCAGACGATGGCGCATCAGGGCGCGGGCGCCCTCCTCGCCGACGCGCGGCGGCAACAGGTAGGTCCAGTACTCGGAGCCGTAGAGATTGCCCATGTTCTTGTAATGCGGATTGAGTACGATGCCAGATCGCGCCCAGACCAGATCGGCGGCCCGTGCCAGGAAGCAGCCGCCGGCGCCGCAGTTGCCCGGCAAGGCGGCCACGGTGAGGTGCGATTCGCTGCGGATGATGGCCTCGGCGAGGTCATCGATGGCTTCGATGTTGGCAGAAGATTCATCGGCCGGGCTGACCGCCGCCTCGATCAGGTTGAGATGGATGCCGTTGCTCCAGAAGTCCGCGCCACCCATCAACACCACGACGCGGGTCGGCCGGGTTAACGCCCAGCGATAGGCGGCGAGCAGGCGTCGACACTGCTGCGTGCCCATCGCGCCGTTGTAGAAGTCAAAGTGCAGAAATCCGACGCCGTCGGCCTCACGGTAGGCGATATCCTGCCAGGTCGGTCCGCTCGCCGCCCACCAACCGTTGAGCGCGAATTCAGGGACGCCGGAAGCCTGTTCGGCACACGCCAGTGTTGCCGGCAACTTGATCGGCAGATCGCCTTTACCGCACCTGACATGGCCGATCCAGACCGCACCGTCGACCGTGGCGCGCAGCAGCGCGGTCTCGCGGCGGCCGATCACATCGCCCGGTTGGCCGCCGCGAATCGTCGCCTCGGCATGGCCGTCATGGAGGTGGCAGGATTCGCCGAACAGGTGGTCGGCGACTCCGGGAACACCGTCGCCAGCAGCCAGTTTGCGTAGCACGGTAGCGGTGTCGTCACGCTGCCAGTCGATGGCGCGGTCGCTCTGTTTCATCAGCGGTCTCAGCCGTCCGCGTCCGTTCGCCCGGGCTAGCGGCGTCGGCACAAAATTGCCGCTCGCGAAACGCTCGACCGCCTTGAGCACGGCACGGCAGGCCGCTTCGGTGACTTCGTTGCGATACAGGCTGGCCTTGGTGGCGCGGCGCATGACAAAGGTTTCCTCGGCCCAGATCGAGCCGGCATCCATTTCGGCTTCTGCCTGCAACACGGTGACGCCCCAGTCGCGTTCGTCTTCCTGGATCGCCCAATCGAGTGCCGACGGTCCACGATCGCCAACGATACCCGGATGGACGATCAGGCAGACATGCGTTCGCCATATCGACTCGGGAATCGCCCGGCGCAGATAGGGCGCGACGATCAGGTCGGGTCGATACAAATCCCCCGCTTCCTCGGCCACCGAGTCGGCGATGTCGAACTCGATCGACAACTCGTGGCCACTCGCCGTCAGTTCGGCAAAGAGCCGCTGCGTCAGGCTGTTGAAAGCGTGGGTGAGCAACAGGATGCGCATGGCATTCAACAGATGCGCGGCAGTTGCTCGCCGGAAAGCCAGTCGACAATGCGCCGGCCGCCGAATCCTGTTGTCATCTGCACGAAATGCTGCGGGTCATCATGCACCGTGCCGACGATGGCCGCCCGCGCGCCGAGTTCGTGGCCGCGTAGCGAGGCCAATGCGCGTTCCGCATCGGCAGCGGCGACGATTACAACCAGCTTGCCTTCGTTGGCCACATAAAGCGGATCTAGGCCAAGGAATTCGCAGGCGGCCGCCACTTGCGGATTGACCGGCAGCGCTGCCTCGTCGAGCATCATGCCGACTTGCGACTGCCGGGCGATTTCATTGAGCGTGGTCGCCAGTCCGCCACGGGTCGGATCGCGCAATACATGCACATCGACGCCGGTATCGAGCAACGTTCCAATCAGCCCGTGCAACGCCGCCGTATCTGAAACGATGGTCGAAGAAAATCCCAGGCTCTCGCGCTGCGCCATGATGGCCATGCCATGGTCGCCCAGCGTGCCCGAGACAATGATGCGATCGCCCGGCCGCGCATGGTCGCCAGAAAGATTGACGCCTTCGCGCACCACGCCGACACCGGTGGTGGTGATGAAAACGCCGTCGCCCTTGCCGCGCTCGACCACCTTGGTGTCGCCGGTAACGATGGGTACACCGGCGTCACGCGCCGCGGCTGCCATCGAGGCGACGATGCGCTGCAGATCGGCGAGTGGAAACCCCTCTTCGAGGATGAAGCCGGCGGACAAATAGAGCGGCGTCGCGCCCATGACGGCAACATCGTTGATGGTGCCATGCACCGAAAGACAGCCAATGTCGCCGCCGGGAAAGAACAGCGGTGAGACGACGTGGCTGTCGGTGGCCATGACCAACCGACCGGACGCTGGCGGCAGTAACGCGCCGTCGTTGCCCTGGCGGAGAAATTCGTTGTCCAACTCTGCCGCGAACAATTCCTCGATCAACTGCGCCATGGCTCGGCCACCGCTGCCATGGCTCATATCCACGCGGCCGTTCTTCAAGTCCAGGCGGCGGACGTAGCCTCGCTTCAATTTATTGGTCATGGAAGATGTTAAGAACCGAAAAATGTTTCACCGCGGAGGGCGCAAAGGTCGCAGAGAAAACCCAAGGCCAGCGGGATGGAGTAAGGTGGCCCCTTTTGTTTTTTCTGCGAGTACTGGGGACAAGTAGTTCGCCTGTTGAAGATAACTAATGGCTTTGCCCTCGAAAACATTGTGCCCTGTGATAGGCGAGATAGTTTTCTTGTTCATCGGAGAACGGAGCTCCGATTACTTTGAGAGGAAGCGACCAATCGGATAAGACGGAATCCATATCGACCGCAACGAGAACGTCGCCCGATTGCTGAAAAGTTATGTACCCGCTGTCAAACAAATGGTCGACGTGTGGGGATAACATGAGTCCGTTGTTACCATCCAAACGCTCATGGTTATCTGACTCTGCCCAGGGCTTAATATGGCTTGAACCTAAGAAACGAGGGTCACTGACCCCAGTAAGTCGGCAGTAAGGTTCTATATTCATTACTCGCCTGCGAAAAACCCCTTGCCCCCGACGCGCCCTGATTAGCTCTTCCTTCTCCGTCGAGCTTAGGTTCGTATCTGCCTCCAGTTTTTCTTGCGCCCTATCCTCACGAGCTTCTATGTCATTTGTCGCTTCGTCACTGCCTCGAATTGCGTCAAGCGCCCTGATCAAGTCCTCCCGCGCAATTCGCAGATTGTGGCCGGCTCCAACTTCCCGGAGAAAGGCTATACCACTCTTGGCCAAACATACTTCGTGTCTTGCTTCGATGACATACCATTCCCCTCCGGGATTGTTCGCCACCACGTCCCAAGCAGGTTGAGGACGGTAGGCACGGCCGAACGAGAGGTATCTCCTAGTCTCCCCATCTTCACCACGGCCATTTAGGTCAGGGTGCCCTTGCTGTAGGGCCCATTGGAACCCTCTCGACGCACAGGACTCCACAAAGCTGGTTAGTTCAGCGATATGAGTTGCGTTCGTAAGGTTCCATCCTCGGAGCAAATAACAAGAGTCGTCTTGCGATACTGCACTGACTTTCAAGTCAGTGACTAGCGTCCCCCGCAAGTGAGGCTCAATCCTGAGATTAATATCGGGCCATTCCATCCATTCCTCCCCAAAAAACGGATACCGACCGACATGAGTGCCCTAGAAAACGGCACCGACTATCTCTACCGCTTCCTCGACAAAAGACATTGCAGGGGAAAAGGGAAAAAATGGGCCGTGGTAGAGTTATTTGCTGAATCTCTTGGCTAGATACGCAAAACTTCAGTTCTAGACATGACCTCCTAACAGTTCCCGCAGTTACAGCCCGAAAAGCCCCTTGATACTGGGTGGCTGGGTCTGTAAACCGAGTGACTACAGTGTGCATAGATGCAAACCCTGAGTATGCGAATTACAACGAACGACTTGTGGCCGCCTGGAGTCAATCAGCTCTGCAACTCGTTCAGCAGTTCCGGGTGCCGATCAAGAAGTCGGAATAGATTCGTCACCGCAGGTAGCGGACGGGCCTTGCCCCTCTCGTATCGCGAGAAGGCATTCGGACCGCCACCCGTGATGCGCGCCGCTTCGACTTGGGTCAGTTTCAACTTCTTGCGGATTCGTGCCAGTTCGGCAGACTCTTTGGCATCGATCTCGGCTGCAATGCGTTTTATGGCGCCAGCAAACCGCTCGCCTTCTCCCGCGTCGAATTCAACCTCGTGACAATGAGCGCAATGCCAACCTGCGATCTTCGGCACCACTGTTACGTGACTTTTGTATTCATACGGCACATCCTGTAAGGCATGCCGCAGAATTCCCTGTCCGCAGTTCAGGCATTCACGGGGCATCTCATTTCTCCTTGAATTGAATCACAATCGAACCATCCGCGCGCAAAGTGATCTTGACATAAGCGACTTTGCCGTTCGGCGTACCACAGTGATAAACGTCCTGCCACACTTGGCTTGCAGCATGAGTCGTCATGCTCTTGTAAAAATCTGCTCGCGTCATCGCACACACTACGTCAATCGCGCCTGCGGAATCCGAGCCCATGGCTTGAGCACCAACCAAGGCGGTAGCAGTAAAAGCATCCGCGCCACGCTGTTGCACGGCGACTTTCACAGCAGCCAAATCGTAGTGCGGCTTGCGCTTTTCCATTGCGGCAATATTAACCCATAAGGTTAGTTACGGCAAACTTGATTCTCAGAACCGGGCGTCTGCTGCAAACGTCGGATGTTGAAGGAACGACGGCATCACAAACTACCGATAGCCAAGAATGCTATGCGACCTCCCGATAGCGTCCATAAGTGTAATGCGCCGCGCAAGCTCCCTCGGAACTCACCATGCACGAACCCATCGGCGTCTCCGGGGTGCAGGCGGTGCCGAACACTTTGCAGTCCCAAGGCCGCTTGACGCCGCGGAGAATGGCGCCGCACTCGCAGGCCTTGTTGTCGGCGACCGCGCGATAAGACAATGGAAAGCGCTGCTCGGCATCGAAGGCGGCGAATTGATCACGTATCTTCAGCGCCGAATAGGGCACCAGACCCAGCCCTCGCCACTCGAATTCACGGCGCAGTTCGAACACTTCGGCCACCAGGTTCTGCGCTTTCAGGTTGCCGTCACGAGATACCGCCCGGGTAAATTCATTCTCGACTTCGACGCGATCTTCGTTGACCTGGCGCACCAGCATCAGGATCGCCTGCATCACGTCCAGCGGCTCGAAGCCGGCGATTACCACCGGCTTGCGATATTCCTCGGCAAAGAATTCGTAGGGCCGGCTGCCGATGATCGTGGACACATGCGCCGGGCCGATGAAGCCGTCGAGCGGCACGGTGCCGTATTGGCGCACCTCCGGCGACTCGAGGATGTTGGCGATGGCCGAGGGCGTCAGCACGTGGCAGCAGAGCACGGAAAAATTCTTCAGGTTCAGCGTCTGTGCCTGCTTGATGATGACCGCGGTCGGCGGCGTGGTCGTCTCGAAACCAATGGCGAAGAACACCACCTGGCGGTCCGGATTTTGCTGCGCCAGGGTCAGCGCGTCGGCGGCCGAATAGACCATGCGGATATCGGCGCGCTGGTCGCCGACGCCGGCTTTAGCCTTTAATAGCGACAGACCTTTCGATGCGGGAATCCGTACTGTATCGGCATAGGTGCACAGGATGACGCCGTGCTCCAGCGCCAACTCGATCGCCATATCGACGCGGCCGATCGGCAGCACGCAGACCGGACAGCCGGGGCCGTGGATCATGCGCACATTGTCAGGCAATAAATCGGTGACGCCATAACGCGAAATGGCGTGGGTGTGACCGCCACAGAACTCCATGAAACTGTAGTTGCGCGATGGCGTAGCCTCGCGGGCGATGGCGGCGGCCAGGCCCTTGGCGAGTTGGCCGTCGCGGAATTCGTCGACGTATTTCATGCCGCCTCGGCCGAGAGTGCACCCATTTCCGCGAACAGCGCCAGCGTCCTTGCTGCTTCTTCAGGATCGAGTTTGTTCAGTGCGTAGCCGACGTGGACAATGACGTAGTCGCCGACCTCGAGGCCGTCAACCAGGGCCAGGGAAATCTGCTTGGTTACGCCACCCATGTCGACGATGCCATCGTCACCGTTGATCTCGACCAGCCGCGCCGGAATTGCCAGACACATTTCAGGACTCCCTTGAAGTTGCCAGTTGTCGCGCCACCCAGGCTTGGCCCAGGCTAAGCCCGCCGTCATTTGGCGGCAGTTGCCGCGCCTCGAGAACGCTGATGCCGGCTGCATTGAGCCGCGAACGCAAGCCGTGGGCGAGGATATGATTGAGAAAACAGCCGCCGCCGAAGGTCACGGTTTGAATGTCTTCGCGCTCTGCCGCACGCAAAGTCCAGTCTGCTACCGCAGCAATCAGTGTGGCATGGAATAACGCCGAACTGCGGCCGATATCGGTTGCAGACGACAATGCCGACAACAGCGGCAGCAGATCGAGAATGTTTTCATAATCTATCGACCAAGCGCCGGCCAGTTCAGACGCTTCGCCAAATCTTTCCGCAAGACCTTCCAGCAGCATCGCCGCCTGACCTTCATAGGCGGCAACGGCGCTCATGCCGAGCAGGCCGGCGGCGGCATCGAAGACGCGGCCCATGCTCGATGTTGGCGGGCAATTGAGCCCGCGCTCCAGCATCGCGGCGATGGTATCTGCACCGGGACGGTCGGCAAAGCGCGGCGCGATATCCGCACCGCGACCCAGAACATGCAAGGCCGCCGCCGCCATGCGCCAGGGTTCGCGGGCGGCGCGGTCACCACCGGGCAGCGGCAACGGCCGCAAGTGGCCGAGTCGCCTGCAAAGCGCTCCATCGACGCGTAACTGTTCGCCGCCCCAAGCGGCGCCATCGTCACCGAGACCGACGCCATCCAGCGCCAGGCCAATGACTGGTGCATCGATGCCATGCTCCGCCAGCACTGCGCCAATGTGGGCGTGGTGATGCTGCACGGCGAAGATCGGCAGGCCGCGTTCTGCGGCGAAATCGGCGGCGAAGCGGCTGCTGTGGAAATCAGGGTGAAGGTCGCGGGCGACGATTTCGGGCTGCACGTCGAGCATGGCGCAGAAATGCGACACTGCTGCGGCGAGTGCGGCGCAGGTCGGCGCGTTGTCGAGATCGCCGATGTGTTGCGAGACGAAGGCTTCGTCGCCGCGCGTGACGCAGATGGTGTTCTTGAACCAGCCACCGGCGGCCAGCACGCTCGGACCGGACCGTGCCAGACGAATGGCGCGCGGCGTGTAACCGCGTGCTCGGCGCACGAACTGGAAAGATTGAGTTCTTGGAACCGACGACGGTGTTGGAGGAGCCACAGACGCCACCGAGCGCACCACCGAATCATCACAGCGAATGACGATGTCACGATCATGGAACAGATACGCATCGGCAATCCCGGTGAGACGGCGCACGGCTTCGCCGTTGTCCGTTACCAGCGGTTCACCGCCGGGGTTGGCGCTGGTCATGACCAGCGCGAGTGGCTGGGATTGCCGCATCCAATCGCCACCCGATGGCCGCCCAGCGGCTTCGTGGAACAGCAGCCAATGCAAAGACGTATACGGAAGCATGGCGCCGAGCCATGACACACCTGGAGCGATACCGGCGAAAGTTTCGTCGCAGCCGGGATGCTTCCTGAGCAAGACGATGGGCCGCTCGCGACTTTCGAGCAGTGCCACTTCGGCGTCGCCAATCTCAGCAAAGTTGCGGATTGAAAGCGTGTTGGCCAACATCACCGCGAAGGGTTTTTCCTCGCGATTCTTGCGCTGGCGCAACTTGGCGACAGCAGCAGAATTGCGCGCATCGCAGACCAGATGGAAACCGCCGAGTCCCTTGATGGCGACGACGGCACCTTGCTCAAGCAGGCGCAGCGTTTCGGCCAGTGGATCGTCGCTCAGCGCCGACCCGGCTGCATCGCGCAGGCTCAGCCGTGGCCCGCAAACCGGGCAGGCGTTGGGTTCGGCATGGAAACGGCGATCGGCCACATTTTCATACTCGCCGCGGCAGTCCGGACACAGCGCGAAACCCGCCATGCTGGTGTTGGCGCGGTCGTAGGGAAGCTGCCGGGTGATGGTGTACCGCGGCCCGCATTGCGTGCAATTGATGAACGGATAGCGCCAGCGACGGTCCTGCCCATCGAACAGTTCTGCCAGACAATCAGGACAGGTGGCGACATCGTGCGGAATTGCCGTCGTCATGCGACCGCCGCCGCTGGCGAGGATGTTGAAACCGTGTTCTCCGCGAGCCGCGCAATCTTCTGTAGCCACAGAGTCGACGCGGGCCAACGGCGGCGCGTCACTGCACACGCGCGCGACAAAGGCGACGAGGTTCAGCGGATCGCCTTCGGCCTCGATTTCGACGCCGGCGGCATCGTTCCTGACCCAGCCGGACACCCCCAATTCGCTCGCCAGCCGCCAGACAAAAGGCCGAAAGCCGACACCCTGCACCACGCCGGCGACGCGGATGCGCTGACGCTGGCGCTGCGGCAAGGGTTCGTCCATCCGGCCCATGGGCTTGCTTCTCAGGCCGTTCAGGCAACTGCGGCCTGCGCCTGGCCCTGACCTTGGGCAGCGAGGCCGGCCTCGATCCAGTTCAGCCATTCGGCCATGCCTTCGCCGCTGGTGGCCGAAGTGCGGATAACGCGCAAGCCGGGATTGACGCGCCGGGCAAAGTCGATCGCCTTATCGACGTCGTAACTAAGGTAAGGCAGCAGATCGCATTTGTTGAGCAGCATCAGCCCGGCGGCGCGGAACATGTCGGGATACTTGATCGGCTTGTCCTCGCCCTCGGTGACGGACAGGATCACCACCTTGTGCGCTTCACCCAAATCGAAAGCCGCCGGGCAGACCAGGTTGCCGACGTTCTCGATCATCAGCACCGAATTGTCGTCCGGCGCCAGCGATTTCAGGGCATGGCCGACCATGTGCGCGTCGAGGTGACAGCCCTTGCCGGTATTGATCTGCACCGCCCGGGCGCCGGTCGCGCGTATGCGTTCTGCATCCTGGCTGGTTTGCTGGTCGCCTTCGACCACGGCGATGGGCAGCCGGCCGTTGAGCATTTCGATGGTCCGGCAGAGCAAGGTCGTCTTGCCCGACCCCGGACTCGACACAAGGTTGAGCGCCAGCACGCCGCGCGCGGCAAATTGGCGGCGATTTTCTGCCGCATAGGTGTTGTTCTTGCCGAGGATGTCCTGCTCGATCTGCACCATGCGCGACTGGCTGAGGCCCGGTGCGTTGGCTCCGGCGGCACCGCTGCCGAAGTGAATGTGGTCGCCATGCGGTTGCGCTAGATCGTGGTGAGTGTGTCCAGCTAAGGGACGATAGACGTGGCCACTCGCGGCGTGCTCATGGGCCTGGCCATGCGAGTGGCTATGCACCGTGCCATCGGCATGGACATGCTCGTGTCCATGTTCATCTTCGTGCTCGGCGCCATCGATCCGCGTTTCGCCAGCGCCGCAACCGCAAGTCGTACACATGTGTTACCTCCAGAATCTTCGATCCTAATCGACTTCGAGTTCCTTGACGCGCATTTCGTTGCCGCCGGTGACCTGCAACTGGTGGCTGCCGCATTGCGGGCATGGATCGTACAGTGCCTGCACCGTCACGCTGGCACTGCATTGCATGCACCAGGCGCTGCCCGGGGTGGCGACGATCTCCAGCCGGCTGCCCTCGGCCAGGCTGCCGCGCGTCACCGCATCGAAACAGAAGCGTATCGATTCGACCTCCACCGCCGCGAGCTGGCCGATTTCCAGCCATACCGCGCTGACGCGGCTGAACCCCTGCTTCAGTGCAGCGTCTTCGATCACCTGCAGCACGCCCTGGGCGAGCGACATTTCATGCATGATGCAACTCCAGATTCCATGCCACGCAAGGGTCGAACGCCGTCACCCAGCAGCCGATGCGCGAACGCAAGATTGATTCGTCTGTTTCTTTCAGACCTGCCAGCGCCGCCGCGCAGGCGCCACGTGGATGAAAGTTCCATTCGGTCGGCGCCACCACGGAATAATGCGCGACTCGCCCGCCGAAAAGTTCGACCCGATGCAGTAGTGTGCCACGTGCCGTGTCGACGTGCGCCAATCCTTCACCTTGTGCCGGCGCAAAGGCATCCGCCAATTTTCCCGCGTCTCGCTGCACGAGATGTTGAATGGTCATGCCGAGATCGAGCAATCGGGCGAGAAACCGACCCAGCAAGCCGTTGCCGGCCGCAGCAATCAAGGGCTGCGCCGACCAGCGTGCGTAAGCGCCGGTCTCTGCGGCAGCACCGAGCCATTCAGGTTGCTGGGCGAAGTTGCCGGTCCATGGTGGCACCGCAAAATCCGCTGCTGTCAGCGTTGGCGGCAGACAATTCTTCGCGGCGGAATTGTTTGCCAAGGAAAGCAAGGATCCCGCTAATTGCGCTGCATAAGCCGGAACATCCCGCACCCCTCGAACGACCTCCTCCATGGTGGTCATCGCCGACCACTCCGTCCACGGCCTGCCAAGCATCGTTGTTTCGAAGTATTCCAAGAGTTCATTTGCAACGCCATCTTCCAGCGTCCCAAGGCGGCGGAACCACCCGGCAAACTCGGTATTGCGCGGCGTAACGCCGATCTGCGTCGGCCAATCGCGCAGCAATCGCCACAGATGTTCTTGCGCTCGCTCGGCCAGCAACAGCCGCATTTCGTTGGGCTCCGTTTCGAGCGTCTGACCCTGAGCCGCGGCAAGCGCCAGACGCGCCGCCAGGGTTTGCGCGCGGCCACAAAGGCTGTAGAGGCGCGGCACCCAATCTTGCACTTCGGCGGGGGTGCGGCCGACCAGCAGCACATCCGCGCGCGGCCGCTTCACTGCTAATTCAATTCGTGTCAGGCTTCGGCCATTCCAATCGGCGCTAATAGTCAATGCGCCGCCGTTGACGCTCATGATGGTCGACCGAGAAAACCACCACGCAGGAAATTGCGCCGCGACACCGTCAGATCGACCAGCGGACGCCCTTCCAGACGGGCGCGTTCCTGCGCTGTCGCAGCCTCCTCGACAGCGGTACCTTCAGTACTCATCAGCTCCTCGATGACCGCTTCAGCGGCGGCCCGAGCATCCTCGTGAGCTGCGAATTCAAAGGCTGGAGAGAACAGCGAACAGAACTGGTACGCTCCCAGATCCTCGTCTTTACCACCCATGAATTCGTAGTCGCCGGAAGGAAATCGCCAAGTCTGTTTTTCGTCCAGCAGCAAGGCGCGAAAGACGCTGCCATCACCAGGCAACAACATCAAATTGATGGCCCAGGGCGTGACCAGTACGCCCACCCAAAGGCCATTCCAGGCGCGAAAACCGACGGCTTCGACGCGCAGCGCCGGATTGTTCAGCGGTAACCCCGCCATGCCGGTGGCGGCGATGTGATTGAAGACACGCTCGACCGCAGGGGCAGGGTTTTCCGCATTTGCGCCCACTATGACGACTCGCCCAACACCATGAACTTGTGCCGCGGGGCATCGCAGTTCGGGCAACTCCAATGCGCGGGCAAGTCGGCGAAAGTGGTGCCGGCAGGAATCTGCCATACCGGATCGCCTTCGGCC
>CAISUK010000168.1 GCA_903888645.1 uncultured Pseudomonadota bacterium
CCTAGTAATCTCACCCTCGATGCCAACTAACGCCCCAGCATAGTCTTCAGGCGCGTCCCACGGAATCGCCGTAGTTTCTGCCACGAAGTTCAAGAGGGCTTTGGTATCCCCCGCGGCCAAGAGACCTTGCTTCTCACAGCAGATCATGGCCCCACAAAATTCTCGCAGGACAAGCAAGTTAAAGTAGTGCCGAACGTCGTCATGCCGGGTGACAAGAGCAGATTGGTCAAGGGCACTGAACCGTTGACGAAACTCTTTATTGCAGGAAATATATAAGCCTATGTATGAGCGAGCCAGCGCATCAGTGATATGGCCTGCATCGGCAAGACATCGAAACGACATGGATCGAAAGACTGTCGTCTTCCCACAACCCCGTGGCCCTATAACCAGCAGATTGGCGCTTGATTCAATCTTGTCTCGCCAAGGGAAAGACTTTGCTGCCAGCTTGTGCAGTAGGGTGTTGTCCATGACCTCTTCGGCATTGCCGAAATCGAAGGGGTGTGTCAATTGCTGTGTGAAGGACTCCTGAGGGTAGTGATCCTCAAATCGCTTCAGTAGTTCCTTGGCGCTATCAGGTCTACGCAGAGGGTCATCATCGCTCATGACGGCAAGCAGCGACTCACATGCTGTAATGATCCGGTCTTCGTAGGCGCTCCTAGCGGCCCTACGCAGAGAAAGAGCATTGGCGATTGTCGCAATATGAGTAGCCAAGTTTCTGATATCCTCGCGTGGCTTCTTTGTATTGCCACGTCTTTTGGCTGATCCAAAGTCGATCAGGCATGGCCTGGAGCCGGTCAAAGATTCACAGATGATAATGTTCCCAGCATGGAGATCGTCGTGCATCAGGTCGCACTGCTCCATCACGGCCAGTGAAGCCAACATCTCGCGGACAAACCTCTCAATGAAACCAGCATTGATGGCAGTGGCGTGCTGTGCCAGATACTTATCAAGCGTTACGCCGGGGATGAAATCCTCGACAAAGTACACAAGAGGGTGCTGAGCCTGATTGATTGCGATGGTGTAATCACCATAGGCGTGGACCTGCGGAAAATGATCTCGATCCTTTTGAGCTAGGTCCGCCATTCGATCAGCTTCTGGGACGTAGGAACTTCCAGCATACTCCTCCGCGATTGTGAGCTTCATCGCGTATGCGGTGCGTGGTCCACCTCTCCGCCGAACTTTGAATGTCACTCCTTTGAACCCACTGCCCAGGTAATCAATGATCTCGAATCCCGGGACATCCTGTGGCCAAGTTGACGGCGAAGTAAGGTGGGATTTGAGAGCGAGGCTCATAGTAATACGGTAATCGCCGATGGCGACGAACACGGTGACGGACTGGTTGTCAATCTGGAGCGTGCCATCGGCCGAAGTTCGGTAATTATGGACGCGCAAGAGGTTGCGATCACGAGTGTCTGCACTCTGGTACAAATATAGTGTGCGTTGGGTTCCGGCGTCCTCCTTTGCCTCATACCAGGCACAGCATGAGTCTGCTCCAAGCCATCGTACAATTGTATGGCCGGCTATCCTCTGGCCCACCACGCACTCAGGATTGTCAAGCACAGTGACCATTGCTATCGCCCCTTTAATAAACGCAGGTAGTCCGGGCATACCGGATAAACAAACAGGGCCTTGGGCTTCTGTGAATTGTGATGGCCTGCACCGACCTTGGCATAACCGGCAGTAAGCCCAAGTTCAATCCAATTTGCTGCTCGATAGCACGTGCCGCGAAAGTATCGGACATCCACGAATGTTTCCAAGAGCAGCGGACTATAGCCGTAGATGGATGACCAGTCGGCTGGTACGAGTGTTCTGAACTTACCCAAAAGAAAGGACGCAAGATTAGGCACGTGTACCCACGGCAAGATCAAGAAACGCGCGTTATTGACGACGCGATGACGATTGCGTGTTCGCTGTGCAGATGTCCAGCCAATCCATCGATCTCGGTCGCCGATTGCCCAAGCGGCATCGCCCCATCCCATACATGCGATTGGCCTGCCTGCATGATAAACTAAGTATTTGAGTTGCCTGCCGACGATTCGGGAAGAGCCTAGATAATGATAGGCGGTGACCAGTCTATTCCATTGAATGGTGTCGTCTTTGGAGACAGCCCTGGCGATAGCAACCCTATCGAAGTCAACCGACGTGAGTTCGTTGGTGTCGCCGTCGAAAGGAGCGGCCTTAGGCTGCTTCAGCCACACTGCACCAGAAGTCCTCGGTGGCGGCAATCGGACGAGGCCTCCCGCTGCCATCTTGCGTA
>CAISUK010000169.1 GCA_903888645.1 uncultured Pseudomonadota bacterium
GGCTGTGGATCAAATTTGACCCGATGGAGGTTGCCAGCCCACAAGGTTTCAAGTCAGACCCGCAAAGGGTGTGGGATTTTTACGCCCATCGGGCTGACGCAATTCGTAATGCGAGTCCAAATGATGGACATAGATCAATCGGTGAACTAGCTGCTGTGGCTAATGTTATGGTGATAACGCAGAACATCGATAGTCTTCATCAACGTGCAGGAAGTAAGAGCGTTCTGGAATTGCACGGCAACATTTTTCGGTTGAAGCCATTCAACGACGAAGACGAGATTTTTTCTGGAGGCTACGATCCAGCGATCTGCCCCGTTTGCGATGGTTACTGCGATCCAAACAAGCTTGACCCTTACCCCCCAGTTGCAGACCTTGCTGGCATTGAATTGGCGGCAGGTGATGTACCGCATTGTCCTGCTTGTAAAGTCTTACTGCGACCTGATGTGGTTTGGTTTGGTGAACCGCTTGATTCTCAAGTGCTGTCAGATGCTTTAGGTGCTGTAATTGAATGCGATGCGCTGATCTGTGTCGGTTGTTCCCTTGAGGTTGAGCCAGCGGCAAGCCTTCCCTACCGTGTATTGGAGCGGGGAAAAGTTGTAATTGAAATAAACCCAAAGCCAACCGACTTGTCAGCACTTGCCACGGCAACTCTTGCTGGTGGTGCTGCTGAAATCCTGCCCAAGCTGCTGAAGGAAGTTTGGGGAATCAGGATGGCGAAGCAACCGTAATGTGGCTCTTTATGTCCAATGCGTATCTATCTATCGTGGCCCACAAAGATTCCACGTCAACCCTGTTGGTGCGTTCAAGGGTCGAGGGACACATCCAAGCGGTTTTTAATGATGCGGAGGTATTTACTGATCCCAATGCCGACTATTTTTTCCGCTCATTTATTTCAAGACATCGGGTTGCTGACGCCATCGCCAAGTCCGTTGAAGGCATAAGCTATTACAACTTTAAGAATTCTGTTAGCGACACTGACCTCCATGCCAGTTACTTTGACGTTTGGTGCAGCATGCGAAATCTCCAAGAGAAGTTGCTTGCTTATGAAGGCCAGTCGGCATGATCACCTTCAGGATCAGGAGGAACGTTCACTATGGTAGATAATGATTGGAATCAACCTGCTGCGCTAGCCACTGCTTTGAAGTCTGTGACTATTTCAGAAATTCATCTTGAGGAACTAAGGCGGTTATATCTGTCGTCCCAAGGGTTCCCATTCACTACAGACAAGAAAAATGCCCCGCAGGGGGAAACTATAGATGCATGCCGCAAGGTCGGGAGCAGTATCAAGAGATACCTTGGCATTACCAGCGCCCAACCGTATGGCATGAATTTCGTAGGCCACATTGATCCCGCTACCTTAACTTGGCGAATGAATGCCAATTTTCGGGCGGCACTAGAATCACTTCGCTGGTTTGATCCAGTTCCCGTTAAGAAAGAATTTGATGCCAAGGGCCAATTATTGGGCCTGAGCTTTGAGGTATGGCTGATCGAACACGGCACCAGCCCTAATACCGCTGGCAAGTACGCGAGAGCCATACTCGGCAGACTTAAGGATTTGGCAACACAGCTTGAAAAGCCAAGTTTTACGGTGGCGGAAATTGATTCAGCGGCAGCGTTTGAGAAGTTCTGCAAGGCATACGACCAGAGCAAC
Organism: uncultured Pseudomonadota bacterium; assembly: GCA_903888645.1. Taxonomy (GTDB): domain Bacteria; phylum Pseudomonadota; class Gammaproteobacteria; order Burkholderiales; family Rhodocyclaceae; genus CAISUK01. The sequence continues at coordinate 1,652 of CAISUK010000169.1, forward strand.
AAAATCCACCAGTTAAACGTTAACGGCAACAATATGTACAGTGCAGCATTGGTCTGGTATGCCAAGTACCTTGCAGATCAGGCCACTCCGACATCGTTGCAGCAGCTTGAGGAACAACTTCGGGCACGAGTCAGCCAATCGCTTAAGGATTCGCCAGCAGCAAGGGCAGCGCGGCTTGCAAAAGCCAGTAAAACCCCCAAGACGATTTTGGTGACCACTGTTGCCTACGAAAGAAATCCTGATGTTGTGGCTCAGGTTCTACATGAAGCAGATGGCAACTGTCAGGGATGCGGTAAGGCTGCTCCCTTCAAGCGAAAATCTGATAACTCACCTTACCTTGAGGTACACCACAGGATTCCGTTGTCTGCGGGGGGTGAAGATGCTGTAGCTAACGCGATAGCCCTTTGTCCTAATTGTCATAGAAGGAGGCACTTCGGGATTTGGAGCTAGGGGCGTCAGTTTTAGTGTATTGACAGACGAAAATAATCATCTATTAAGATCGCTAAGTGTTTGATTCCATTGAGGCGTAAAGTCCTGATTTTGTGACATGAACATGCAGCATCCAACTTACATAACTATATGATTATTATAACTAATATTGTGGTTTTTCTATGTTACATGGTCTGTACGGTGCACTAGAAAATAGGTAGTGGCACGAGGTAGAGCAACTCGGTCATCCGCGCCAGTACCCCTTGCATTGGGCACGCACTGGGCAAGGACGCTGCCTTCCGGGAAATTCGCCACCAACACGCGATCATGCACATTGGGATGCTCCAAGGTTGAGCCCGTAAATTATTCAGGACGCAGATCCAGCGAGCGCAGCAAGGTCGCAAAAAAAGTATCCGGGTCGAATGGCTTGCTCAGGAAGTCATTCATTCCGGCTTCGAAGCAGCGCACCTTGTCTTCGGCAAAGGCGTTGGCAGTCATGGCGATGATGGGCGTGTGTCGGTAGCCGGGAATCTCTCGAATGCGGCGCGTCGCCTCCAGCCCATTCAGCGTTGGCATCTGCATGTCCATCAGGATGGCGGCGTAGTCGGCCTTCTGAACCATGGCCACGGCGATGCCCCCATCCTCGGCAATATCGGCCAAAACGCCGGCGTCCTCGAGCAGTATCCTGGCTATTTCGCGGTTGACCGGCTCGTCGTCTACAATCAGGACGCGGCTGGCCTGGTAACGCTGTCGGATCATGTTTTCCGCATCGGCGCTTAGTTCCGCATGCTCGGCGTAGGCGCCCGGGCTTATCTTCAGCCGTGCCGTGAACCAGAATGTGCTGCCAACGCCAGGCGCGCTCACGGCGCCGGCATCGCCGCCCATGAGTTCAGCCAGTCGTTTGGTGATCGCCAGGCCTAGCCCTGTGCCGCCGTATTTTCGCGTCGTCGAATTGTCGGCCTGCTCAAAGGCGGCGAAAAGCCGGGGCAAGGTTTCCGCCGGAATGCCGATCCCGGTATCCTCGACCTCGAAGCGCACCAGAACCGAATCGGCGGCATCGTCCTGGCGTAAAGCGCGCAGGGTCACGCTCCCTCTTTCCGTGAATTTGACGGCGTTGGCGGCGTAATTGAGCATCGCTTGCTGCAGTCGTGTCGGATCGCCGACCAGGTTGTGCGGCATTGACTCTTCTTCAATCAGCACCTGGATGCCACTTGCCCTGGCGCGCTCGGACAGGATGGAATTGACATTGGCCAGTATGCCGTTGACGGAGACGGGGGCTTCTTCGAGAATGAATTGGCCGGCTTCTATTTTCGAAAGGTCGAGGATGTCGTTGATGATCGACAGCAGGTGCTGGCCGGCCGTATCGATCTTGTCGAGTCGTTCCGACTGTGCAGGCGTCACGCCGCTCCGGCGCAGGAGATGGGCCATGCCCAGGATGCCGTTCATGGGGGTGCGGATTTCATGGCTCATGTTGGCCAGGAAGGCACTCTTGGCCCGGTTAGCGGCTTCCGCGGCCTCCTTGGCTTCCGCCAGTTGGACGGTACGGCTCAGCACCTGCTCTTCCAGGTGATTGCGGTGTCGATCGAGTTCGTCTTCGGCTTGTTTCCGCTCCGTGATGTCGCGCAGAAATACCAGGAACTCGCCGCCCGAAGCACTCCGGTAGGTGGCACTGACTTCGACTTGCCAGATTGATCCGTCCTTGCGCCGGTGCGAGGATTCAAAGCGATCGCGGCCTCCCGCCGCCAATTGCCGCATGCGCTCCGCGCTTTCGGCGGCGACCTCATTCGCCTCAAGGTCGAAGACATGCATCCGCAACAGCTCTTCGCGCGCATAGCCGGAATGCTGGCAGTAAGCCGGGTTGACGTCGAGTAGTTTGCCGGCGGTGTCGACACGCCAGAAGCCATCGAGCGTGGTGTCCAGAATGCTGCGCAGGGTTTCGTGGCTATCGCGCAGCGCATCTTCGCTGCGCTTGCGCTCGGTGATGTCGCGGGCCGCGGCAAAAAGCATTTTGCCGCGCGGCTGCGAGCGCCATTCGAGCCAGACCCACGAGCCGTCCTTGTGGCGATAGCGGTTCGTGAAACCGACCACTGACTTCTGGGTAACGAGCGTCTCGATCACCTCGGTCGTCTCGGCCACGTCGTCCGGGTGCACAAATTCGAGAAACTGCTTTCCCTCCAGATCCGCCAGTTCATATCCCAGTACGTCTCGCCATGCCGGGTTCAGCTTGTGGAAGTATCCATCGGTGTCGGCTATGCAGAACAAGTCGAGAGCGCTGTTGAAGTAGGTGTCGAGTTCTTCGGTTTTGTCGCTCAGTGCCTGTTGGGCTTCCTGGCGAAGATGGTTGCGAATTTCGTTGCTGAGAATCAGGGCGGCGTGGCTGAAGAAAATCGGCAGGTAGCTGCGCAGCGAGGCGCCGACGATGTGCACATTTTCCAGCTTGACGACGCCGATCAACTGAGCCCCTACCAGCAAAGGAAAGGCCCAGGTCCAGGCACCCGGAATGAAGTCGCCGCGCATCAGCGCGTCCAAGGGATCCTTGCTTTGCTCGACAAAGTCGCGCTGCTCGGCGACCGCCACTGCCATGGGGTCGTCGATTGCCGCCAGAACCGTGCTCGCGCCCAGAAAATCGCTGTAGTGGAGTTCGTCCTCGATCCAGTAATAGAGCTTGATGTTGGTACCGCCGATGGTTTCCACGATGCTGTTCAGCATCGCCCGCACCATGGTCGATGCCGGGCAGGGGATTGAGACGCTCGATCAGGCGCACCACCAGTTGAAGAGTGGACTTCTCCTCGGCCAGCCGCCGCACCCTTTGCTTCAGGCGCTCTAATTCGGCGTCGGGATCTTGATCGGCGGGGCTCACGGCATCACGCTTTGTGGTCTTGCCTGCGGGCGATGGCGTCGGCCAGCACGCTCTCGAGATGGGACAAATCGGCATCCATCCATTGCAGCGGCAAGTCGACGAAGGCTGCCGCCGCTTCGGCCGCGGTGGTGAAGTCGGCGGAACGGGGAGTGCGCACGGCAGTGATGTACTTGTGGCTGCTGTGGAAGATTTCGCGTACCACGGCGAGGTTCTTGCCAAAGCACTCGGTAATCATCGGCTCCCAGGTCAATGCCCAATCTTCGAGCAGGAAGTAGGCGCCCTTTTCAAGTTCCCGCATGAAGGTTTCGTAACCGATCAGCATCACCACGCAATTCTGGCCTTGAGTGCGCACGGTGTGGTGCTGCTCGAGAATGCCATCAAGGGCATGCTCGCAGGCCTCGATCCGCACTCCGCATATCTCGATCCCGAGTCCTACCAGGAACTGCAGGAAGGCACGACGGGCGAGTTCGGCGGCCTCGGCATCGAGGTCGGCAGCGAGGACGGCTTCATCAAGGTCGTCTCGCCGATCGACGACACCC
>CAISUK010000170.1 GCA_903888645.1 uncultured Pseudomonadota bacterium
CACGCTCGCTAGCGAAGTCGATGCCTGGCAACGTCGCCGTAATGACGAACGGCGACGTATCCACTGGACGTTCTCTCGACAGGACGCCGATCTGAAAATGGCTCGACATTATGTTTCGTAATTAATAAGGCGTGATACTAGATGGAGTATTCATTTTTCGGCGCAGATCAACAGGGTTTCGTAAGTCAGCGGCAGGCCGGCCGGCCTGCGCTGCGCTTCGATGGCGGCCTCGAAGCGACGCCAGGCAACCCTGCCCATCAACCCGCTACGCCGCGAGCCGCCGCCGATGCCACGACTCGCGCCGATGTCGCGGACTTCGGCGAGCAGTTGGCGAATGTCGGGATGATGCCGGATCAATGTTTCCTGATGCAGCACGGTCAAGCGCAAACCGGCACCGGCAATGGCGGCAACGATGTCGTCGGCATGATTGAACTGGGTGGTGTGCTGGTAGCTATCGATGCCGGCAAAAGCGCGCCGCAGCTCGACAAATGTGCCGGGACCGAGCGTGCTGAAGGCGAGCAGGCCGGGTGGCCGCAGCAGCCGCGCCGCCTCGGTGCCAAAGCGGGAGGGGTCGCACCACTGCAGCGTCAGGTTGGACCAGAGCAGGTCGAAGCTGGCAGCGGCGAACGGCATGGCCTCGACGTCGGCGCAACAGCGTTGAACATGCAAGCCGGCCACGTCGTTTTGAATCTTCGCCAGCATCGGCAGGGCAAAGTCGAGCGCCATTAACTCGCTATCCGGCCAGCGCTGTTTCAGCAGCGACAGGCCATGGCCGGTGCCGCAACCGGCGTCGAGGGTGCGTTGTGGTTTGCTCACCGGCGGCAGCGCGGCGAGCAGGCGGCCGGCGATTTCGCGCTGCACCGTGGCCGTAGCATCGTAGCTGTCGGCCGACCTCGAGAAGGCGCGCCGGACCTGCGTCTTTTGGGTGCTCATGCCAGTGCGCGTGTGAAGCTGTCCAGCCGCGCGACAAAGCGTTCCGGGTTTGCGGCGAACGGCGCGTGCGCGCAACCGGCAAACACTTCGAGTGCGGCGTTTGGCAGCAGTGCCGCCAGCCGCTGTGCGCCGGCCAGCGGCATCAGCGGATCGACCTCACCATGCAGGAGCAGCGTGGGCTGGGCAATCTGTGGTGCGATGTCGCGCAGGTCAGCAACGCGCAGGAGCTCAAGTCCGTTGCGCAGGCTGCCGATGCTGGCTGGCAGACCGTCGGCCAAGCAGGGCGCCATCGCCCGGATGGCCAGTCGGGCGGCGCTGTCCCCCTTGTGAACGAGCAGGGAAAACTGCTTGAGCAGCGCCAGCGGGTCGCGCTTCAATGCTGCCACGAATTCGTCAAGCTGTTCCCCGGGCAAGGCTTCCGGCCATTTTTCGGCGATGGTGAAGCGGGCGTTGCCGCCGACCAATACCAGGGCGCGCACCAGCGACGGATGGTGCGCGGCGGTGGCGAGGGCGGCGAAGGCACCGAGCGACCAGCCGCAGAGGATGGTCGGCCTGTTTTCGGGGAGCGATGTGGCGATGAAGTCGGCAAGGTCGGCCAGGGTGCTCGACGGACTGCGCCAGTCATCGGTGCCTCCATAACCCGGCAGGGCCAAGACCCGCAAATCATAGCGTCCTGTCAGCAGGGGTAACACCGGCTGCCAGGCACGCGGACCGAAACCCCAGCCATGAATCAGGGTGAGGGATTGTCTGGTCATCAGCTGTCACGCAGCGTGGCGACGAGTTGGTCGACATCGCTTTCGCTATGTGCCGCGGAAAGTGAGACGCGCAATCTGGCTGTGCCGTTCGGCACGGTGGGCGGTCGAATCGCCGGCACGAGAATGGAACTCGCGTCGAGGCTGGCAGCAAGCGCCAGCGCCGCCTCGTTGTCGCCAATGACAATTGGTTGGATCGGCGTCGGCGAATCTGCCAGGCGCCAGCGCCGTTGGTCGGCGAAGGCGCCAATGCCCTGGCGCAATCGGGCGATCAGTGCCAGCAGGTGACTGCGCCGGTCACCGGCGGCGGCGATCAGGTCGACGCTTTTCAGCAACGCCTCGGCCAGCGCTGGCGGCGCGGCGGTGGTGAAGACATAGGTGCGGGCCCGCTGCAGCAGCCATTCGATGACGTTGCAATCGCCGCCGACGAAGGCGCCGGCCAATCCGGCTGCCTTGCCGAAGGTGCCGATAGTGACGATGCGCGGCGATGCCGGCAGGCCAAAGTGGCTCAGAGTGCCGCGTCCGTCGCGACCGAGGACGCCGAAGCCGTGGGCGTCGTCGACAACCAGCCAGGCATCGAAGCGTTCGGCCAGTTCAAAGAGTTCCGGCAGCGGCGCAAGATCGCCGTCCATGCTGAAGACGGCGTCGGTGAGGATCATTTTCCGCCGCGCCGTGCTCGCCGCCAACAGCCGTTCGAGCGCCGCGCTGTCACCGTGCGGATAGCGCTGGTGGGTGGCGCGCGAGGCAATCGCCGCGTCGATCAGCGAGGCGTGGTTGAGGCGATCGGCAAAGATGGCATCGCCGCGGCCGACCAGAGCCGGGACGACGCCCAGGTTGGCCAGGTAACCCGCAGAAAAGGTCAGCGTGCGCGGCATGCCGGTGAATTCGGCGAGGCGCTGTTCCAGAAGTTCATGGGGCCGCAGGTGGCCGCTGACGAGGTGCGAAGCGCCGGCGCCGGCACCCCAGCGGCGGGCGCCGGCGCAGAGCGCCTCGACCAGTTCCGGATGGTTGGCCAGCCCCAGATAATCGTTGCTGCAAAACGATAGTTTGAGTTGCCCGTCAGCCTCGATTCGCGCGCCGCAGGGCGAGTCGACGATGCGCCGGCGGCGGCGTAGATGTTCGCTGTCGAGTGCCGACAGTGCCGCGGCGATGCCGTCCGCGATCATGACGACAGCACGCTTGCCAGTGTCGCCGTGGTGCGCCCGGCGAGGAATGCGGTGGTTTCGTCGTCGAGAATATAGGGCGGCATCAAATACACGGTGTTGCCGATCGGCCGCAGCAGGAGTTCCCGTTCCTGGGCAGCGGCGAAGAATCGGCGCGAGAAATCCGGCGCTGCGTCGACAATGTCGAAGGCCCAGATCATGCCGCGATTACGGAAATGGCGAACCCGCGGATGATGCGTTAGCGGTTCCAGCGCGGCCGTCAACGCCTCGGCGCGGCGGCGGTTTGTTGCCAATACGTCGTCGTCGGAGAAAATGTCGAGGGTGGCCAGTGCCGCTCGGCAGGCGAGTGGATTGCCGGAGTAGGAATGGGAGTGGAGGAAGCCGCGGCGGGTGTCGTCGTCATAGAAGGCGGCGAACACCGTGTCAGTGGTCATGACGATGGATAGCGGCAGGTAGCCGCCGGAAATCCCTTTCGACAGGCAGAGGAAATCCGGGCGGATGCCGGCATGTTCATGGGCGAAAAAACTGCCGGTGCGACCGCAACCGACGGCGATCTCGTCGCAGATCAAATGAACTTCATAACGGTCGCAGAGGTTTCTGACCAGGCGCAGGTATTCGGGGTCGTGCATGGCGAAGCCGGTGGCGCACTGCACCAGGGGCTCGACGATGAGGGCGGCGATTTCTTCGTGGCGTTCGGTCAGCACCTGCTCCAGCGCCGCTGCGGCGCGAACTGCCACATCTGCTGCCGACTCGCCATTCCGGGCTAGGCGGGCATCGGGTGAGGCGACGGTTTGTCCGGAGCGGATCAGCGGCGCGTAGGCGTCGCGGAACAAGGCGACGTCGGTGACGGCGAGGGCGCCTACGGTTTCGCCGTGGTAGCTGCCCTTGAGGCAAAGGAAATGCTGCTTGCGTTTCCGGCCGCGGTTTTGCCAGCTGTGGAAACTCATCTTCAGGGCAATCTCCACGGC